>LIBV01000058.1 GCA_001438335.1 Pelagibacteraceae bacterium BACL5 MAG-120820-bin39 | reverse complement strand
TGGGTCTCTACCAAAGGCATCAGCAAAAATTTTATTTCTTTCACCATCACCTTCCCCTTTCATGATCTCAGATTTTTTTTCAGCATCTGCAATTAGAACTGTTACTTCTTTATCAGCAGTTGAAGTAATAGTTACTGCCATCTCTGCACCTCTTGCTCTAAATTCTTTTGCTTCTCTCTCTCGTTCAGTTTGCATTCTTCTAAAAATTGCTTCACTATTTGCTTGAGGAAGGTCTGCTCTTTTAATTCTTACGTCAACTATGTTAATTCCGAAGTTTTGAGCTTCAGCATTTACACCCTCTTTAATCAACTCCATTTGTTTAATTCTATCTACAGATAAAAGCGTTTGTAACTCTTCTTGTCCTAAAACATTTCTTATTCTTGAGTTTATTACTGTTGCCAATCTTGATCTTGCTACCCGTTCATCTCCAACAGAAATATAAAATTTTAATGGATCAACGATTTTAAATCTTGCGAATGCATCAACGATTAATCTTTTTTGATCTGATGCAATTACTTCTTCAGACGGTGCATCTAAATTTAAAATTCTTTTATCTAAGTAAACCACGTTTTGAATAAATGGGATTTTAAAATTTAATCCTGGATTTACAATAATTCTTTTTGGATCTCCAAATTGTAAAACAATTGCTTGGTTCACTTCTTTAACAATAAACACTGAAAAGAATATCGTTGCCCCAATAATTGCTAATAAAGGAAGAATAATTTTTTGTATTTTCATTTAATTACTTGATCCTTTCTTATTCAACTCAGGTAACGGCAAGTATGGCACAACTCCTGAACCTACATTTTTTTCAATAATTACTTTTTCAATACCCGCTAAAACTTTTTCCATAGTTTCTAAATACATTCTTTCTTGAGTAACCTCTTTAGCCTTAGCATATTCATTATATATCGATATAAATCTGCTGGCTTCACCTTCAGCTTTAGCAACTACTTGTTTTTTATAAGCTTCTGCAGCTTGTAATATTTTTGCAGCTTCCCCTCTGGCTCTTGGGATAACATCGTTAGCATAAGCTTCTGCTTCATTTTTAGATCTCTCCATGTCTGCTCTTGCAGCTTGAACATCTCTAAACGCATTAATTACTTGATCAGGTGGATCAACTTTTTGGCTTTGAACTTGTGTAATTTGAATACCACTTTCATAGTCATCTAAAATACTTTGAATAATTTCTTGTGTTTCAATTTCTATTACAGATCTACCTTCTGTCAAAATTGGCTGAATTTTACTTTTAGCAATTACTTCTCTCATTGCTGTTTCTGCTGCGGCTTTTACTGTTCCTTCAGGATCTTGGATTTTAAATAAAAATTTGCCAGCATCTTTAATTACCCAGAAAACTGAAAAGTCGATATTAACAATATTTTCATCTCCCGTTAACATTAAGCTTTCTTGTGGAACATCAGCAACTCCTCCACCTGAAGAAAAACCACTATCTCTTTCAGATCTAAAACCAATATCAATTCTGTTTACTTTTGTAACTTTTGGAGTTTCAACGGTCTCAACTGGGAAAGGGATATGATAGTTAAGTCCTGGTTGAGTAGTTTTAATAAATTTTCCAAATCGGATGACTACACCCTGTTCATCAGGCAATACTCTATATAATCCACTTGCAATCCACACGAAAACTAAAATGAGTAAAATTAATCCAATTGGTTTACTGCCAGATGCACTGCCACCTGGTAAAAAATTTTTAATCTTGTTTTGAATTTCTCTAATAATTTTATCAATGTCCGGTGGAGTTGGACCTCTACCTGATCCATTACCATTTCCTCCTCCAGGAGGTGTTCCCCATGGGCTTCCGCCCCTTTGTTGAAAATCATCAGACATGCATTATGTATATAGTGTCTTTAATCTAAAAAACAAGTTAAGATGGAATTATGTCTGATAAAAAACCTGAGCCAAGTGCCGCAATCAAAAGCAAAATAGAGCCTAGAGTTTTTACAAAAAACCCCATACTGGGAACAAAATTTACAATTGCGATTTCAAGTGCAAAAGGTGGTGTAGGAAAATCTACTTTTGCCACAAATCTTGCGTTAGCGTTAAAACAACTGGGGTGTAAAGTGGGCTTATTAGATGCAGATATTTATGGCCCATCAATTCCAAAAATGTTTGACATAAATGAAAAACCAAAAAGTGATGGTCAAAAGTTAGAGCCAATAATGAAATATGATATTCAATGTATGTCTATTGGTTTTTTAGCTGATCAACAAACTCCAATGATTTGGCGAGGACCCATGGTAACCAGTGCAATCAAAACTTTTACCCAAAAAGTTAATTGGAAAGATTTAGACTTCATCATTGTAGATATGCCGCCGGGTACTGGAGATACTCAATTAACTTTTTCTCAGGAAATAAAAATGGATGGCGCTATAATTGTATCAACTCCTCAAGAAGTTGCTCTACTTGATGTTAAAAGAGGTATTAAAATGTTTGATAAACTAGGAGTTAAGATCTTAGGTTTGGTAGATAATATGAGCTACTTCATAGGAGATGATGGTAAGAAATATAAAATTTTTGGAGAAGGGGGCGTTAAAAAAACTGCTGCAGAATTTGGTAAGGAATTTTTAGGTGAAATACCAATAAATCCCTTGGTCGGTGAAACAAGTGACAAAGGTAAACCCATCGTAGAAGCTAACCCCGATCATGAAATTTCAAAAATTTATATTGAGTTTGCTAAGAAAATTAAATCAACTTATCTTTAAGATCAAAAGCTTCCATTAGTTCATTCCACTCTCTTTTTGATAAGCCAGAGTCATCGACATTGACGTTTTCACCTTTGATAAGTTTTTGAATAATCACTTTACCTTTTGCAGAAACTTCAGTACCACCCACTCGATAATCCATAAAGGCTTCATAAGTTATTGGTACCCACTTTTTAACGGTATCTAACATAATATCGGCAAACACTCTAATTTCATATTGTGCATGACTGTCTGCTCTTAGTCTTAAAAAGTTCATTAGGTTCAGCAGATCTGTTTTCCAATACCACTGTGTGTATGTATTGAGTGTTAAATTCATCCTTGCAAGCTCTCTTGCTAAACCTTTTTTATTTTCATCAATAGTTGAACCATCATAACGTTCGTTCAACATTGTTTCATAATTATCGTAAGTTCTCTCGGCATCCTGCTTTAATAATTCTAAAACTTCTTTTGCCTGTTCACCTTCTAAAACATCGCCTCTACCTTGTCTGTTGCTTGTAGATTGTGCCGCTAAGTTTTCAGGACTTGGTAAATAAAATTCTTTATCAAGTATTGAGTATCTTGCGGAATATTCGTTAACATTTGCAGTTCGATGTCTAATCCATTGTCTAGCAATAAAAATTGGAAGTTTAATATGATATTTAATTTCACACATTTCAAATGGAGTGCTATGCCAATGACGCATTAAATATTTGATTAAACCTTTATCAGTTGAAACTTGCTTAGTTCCTTTTCCATATGAAACTCTTGCAGATTGAACGATCGAGCTATCATCACCCATATAGTCCACAACTCTAACAAATCCATGATCTAAGGCTGGAATTGCCTCATATAAAATTTTTTCAAGCTCAGGAGCAGTAACTCTTTTAGTTTGATTGCTCTGAGACTGTTGATTTTTTATTTCTTCTGATTGTTCTTTAGTTAATTTCATGATTGTTATTGAATCTGTTGTAATTCCTTTTATATTAATAATGTTGGTTTTCCAACTATGACGATAAACGAATTTCGTAATAACCATCGCGGACGTGGGGGCAGTACCCACCACCTCCACCATTTACAACTTATGGGGGTGAACTAGATTCGACGGGTGACTAAAGGCTGTTCTTTCGTTCGGGATTGTTCCACCGTGACGGGCTAATTTATAATTGCTAACGAAAGTTACGCACTTGCTGCATAATTAACTTCGGTTAATTAAGTAGACGGGGTTTGGGGCACCTGGCAACAGAACGCCCCTTTAAAAAGTTTTTAAAAAATGAATGATTTGATAAAGGCAATTAATTTATATTTTGAAGGCATTCACGAATGTGATGTGTCTAAATTAAAAAATGTATTCCATAAAGAATCAAGTCTTTTTGATGCTGATAATGGAAAAATTTTTGTAGAAACAATAGATAGTTTTTTAAAGGATGTTTCAAAAAGAACCTCACCAGCAAGTGTTGGTCAAAAAATGAAAGCAGAAGTGTTAATGATTGATTACTTGTCTGATACTAGTGCTACTGTAAAGATTAGAATCCAGGCACATAAAAATGTCTTCGTTGACCATTTAGCATTTGTAAAAGATTTAAACGGTTGGAAAATAGTTTCTAAAGTTTGGCATTTAGAAAATGAAGTCTAAAATAAAAAAAACTCTATTAAAATAAAATATCAAAAACCTCTACGAAGAACCAAAACAAGAAATATGATAAATAACAGAAACTTACTACGAAGTTTCTACGAAGAAGTTTCCAAAAGTCCTTATTTTCTGTTAATAATGATTTAGAGGTAGTTCTACAGAACGCCCCTTATCATTGTTATATTGAAGATAGATTAATTTTTTTTGAATACTTTTTTTTTGGAGAGTTTTTCACTACAGCCTGGCCACAACGCATTACACCTCTTTTTTTATCAAATGTCATTTTGGGTTCGCCATACAATTTCCATCCATTTGATAATGCTTCTGATACTCGGTGACAAAATTTTGATGTATCGTCATCTGTAATAAATCTATATCCTTTCATAAGATCTCCTTTTATTTATTCTTCAATTCTGCTTGAGCTGCTGCAAGTCTTGCAACTGGTACTCTATATGGTGAACAGGATACATAATCCAATCCAGCTTTAGAGCAAAAATCAATACTCTTAGGATCTCCACCATGCTCCCCACAAATTCCTAATTTTAAATTCTTATTCTGTTGCTTGCCTCTTTCTACTGCAATTTTAATTAAATCACCCACACCTTCATCAATTGATATAAATGGATCAATTGAAAATATTTTATTATCCAAATAATCATTTAAAAATTTTCCACTATCATCTCTACTAATACCAAATGTTGTTTGGGTTAAATCATTAGTGCCAAAACTAAAAAATTCAGCGTGTTTAGCTATTTCTTTGGCTTTGATTGCTGCTCTTGGTAGTTCAATCATAGTTCCTACCATATAATCTATTTTAACTTTATTTTGTTTTTGCACTTCTTGAGCAATTCTTACAACAAGATCTTTCATTATTTTAATTTCTGCTTCAGTTGAAACTAATGGAATCATTATTTCAGGAAATGCAGCTTTAATTTTCTTATTTTTCAATTCGCACAATGCTTCAAAGATAGCTCTACATTGCATCTCATAAATTTCAGGAAATGAAATTCCAAGTCGGCAACCTCTATGACCTAACATGGGGTTTTGTTCATGCAATTCATCAATTCTAGATTTAACTTCAGAAATTGATAAACCCACCACATCGGCAACTTCTTTTATTTCTTTATCTGTTCTAGGTAAAAACTCATGTAAAGGAGGATCCAACAATCTTACTGTTACTGGTAAACCATTCATAATTTTAAAAATCTCAATAAAATCTTTTTTCTGATGTGGTAATAATTTACCTAAAGCTTTTGCTCTATCCTCAACTGTTTTTGATAATATCATTTCCCGTACAGATAAAATTCTTTCTTCATCAAAAAACATGTGCTCTGTTCTACAAAGACCAATACCTTCAGCACCAAAATCTCTAGCGGTTTTTGTATCTTTTGGAGTTTCTGAATTAGTTCTCACTTTTAACTTTCTAAAACTATCTGCCCAAGACATTAATTTTGAAAAATCTCCTGAAACTTCTGGTTTAACTGTTGGCACACTTCCTAGAATAATTCTTCCTGTAGATCCATCGATTGTAATTATCTCTCCTTCTTTAACTTCTAATGATGATGTTTTAAAAGTTTTTTTATCATAATTAATATCAATTTCACTTGAGCCTGAAACACAAGGTCTACCCATTCCTCTTGCAACTACTGCGGCATGACTAGTCATACCACCCCTTGCAGTTAAAA
>LIBV01000057.1 GCA_001438335.1 Pelagibacteraceae bacterium BACL5 MAG-120820-bin39 | reverse complement strand
TGATGTAAATATTCCAGAAATATTTACCCCTTATGTAAAAGAAGGCTTGGCAGTAGATGTAAAATTTTCTGGTTACAAAGATAGAGTCTTCAATGGTGTAATCGACTCTTTATCGAGTAGAATTACTGAAGATACAAGATCCCTACAAACAAGAATTAAAATTGACAATTCAAATTTTGAAATTTTACCTGGTTCACTTCTAGAATTTTCAATTAAATATAATGAAAGAAAATCACTTGGAATACCTGATACAGCAATTTTAGTTGAAGGAGATAAATCTTATATTTTTAAAGTTTCTGATGAAAATAAAACACAAAAAGTTGAAGTCAAAACTGGTGACCGTCTAGAAGGATTTATGGAAATCAATGATGGATTAAGTGAAGGTGAAAAAATTGTTTCTGAAGGTTTAAAAAAAGTTAGACCAAATTTTGAAATAAAACCAATTATAAAATAAATATGTTTATTACTGATGTAAGTATTCGTAGACCGGTGGTTGCATGGGTAATGTCTCTAATTCTAATTATATTTGGAGGTTTTGTTTTTTGGGAACTTCCAGTAAGAGAATTGCCTGATGGAATCCAGCCTCCTGTGGTACAAGTTCAGGTAGATTATAAATCAGCTTCAGCTGAGATTATTGATCAAGAAATTACTCAAAAAATTGAAGATGTCATTGGAGGTGCAGAAGGAATTAAAAACATAGACTCAACCTCCCTTAATGGCAGAAGCAGTATTAATGTAGAATTTAATACAAATATAGATCTTGATGACGCGGCCAATGATATTAGAGAGAGAGTTTCAAGGGTAGTAGATAATCTTCCTAGCGAAGCAGATGCACCACAAATTTTAAAACAATCAGCTGGTTTTACAACTACTATGTGGGTTGCCTTATCTTCTCCAACTTGGAGTGATCTAGATTTAGGTGATTATGCTGAAAGATATCTAATTGATGTTTTTTCTAGTGTGCCTAATGTTGGAAGAATTTTAGTTGGTGGATTAAGAGAATTAAGTGTGAGGGTTTGGATTGACCCTATTAAACTTGCTGCAAACGACCTTACAATTCAAGAAGTTGAAGGAGCATTGAGAAATGAAAATGTAAATTTACCAGCAGGTACATTAGAGGCAACTAATAAAGATCTTAATTTAAATATAGATAAATCTTATTCAAATATTGAGAGTATTAAACAACTTCCAATTAAAAAAAGTAAAGAAAAAGTAATATTACTTTCAGATGTTGCTGAAGTTGAATTTGGACCTGTATCTGAAAAAACTCTTTTTACCGCTCAAAGAAAAAATGCATTAAATCTTAAAACTGTTGGTATTGGAATATATGCAAAAAGTGGGGCATCAACTGTAGAACTATCAAAAGAAGTAAAAAAGAAGATTGTAGAAGTCAATAAAGCTTTACCTGAGGGATTAAAACTTGAAATTGCTTTTAACAGAGCAACTTATGTGGGTACAGCGATTGAAGAAGTTTATAAAACTTTAATCATAGCTTTCATACTAGTTGTTGCAATTATTTATCTTTTTTTAGGTAATCTTAAAGCTGTGATAGTTCCTGCTGTAGCTTTACCTGTAAGTTTAATAGGTTCATTTCTTGGACTATATTTATTTGGATTATCGATAAATATTTTTGTCTTATTAAGTTATATTTTAGCAATTGGAATAATTACAGACGATTCTGTTATTATGACTGATGCTATTTACACTCGTATCGAAAATGGTGAAACACCACTAGTTGCTGCTTATAAAGGCTCCAAACAAATTACCTTCGCAATCATTGCCACAACTTTAATACTAGTTGCAGTATTTTTACCTTTGGTTTTTATAAAAGGAATTGCAGGAACTCTATTTAGAGAAACAGCAATTGCACTATCTTTTTCTATTATAGTTTCATCCTTCGTCGCCTTAACTCTTTCACCAATGCTTGCCAGTAAATTTTTAATTAAAAAACCAAAAAATAATTTTATTGTTGTTGGATTTGATAAAGCTTTCAAAAGTTTTTCAACTTTTTATTTAGAAACTTTAGAGTTTTGGATTAATAAAAAAAAAACAATTTCAATATTTATTATTTTAATTTTAGCCGGATCAGTTTTTTTATTTAACTACACTACTAAAGAACTTTTACCCAATGAAGACAGGGGATCTTATTTGATTATTGGACAAACTGATGAAGGAAGTTCGTTTGAATATACTAAAGATAAAGCTCAGCAAATAGAAAATAGATTAATTCCATTACTTGAAGCTGAGGATAGTCCTTATCAAAGGTTAATAATGAGAGTTCCTGGTTTTGGTAGGTCTAGCACAACATATAATAGTTTTATTATTATTGCTTTATTAGATGATTGGGAAAATAGAAAAAAAGATAGCCAAACTGTTATGAGAGAAGCTATAGGTAAGATTGTAAGCTTACCTGAAACTCTAGCTTTTCCTATATCTCCACAATCGATAAGAGTTTCAAGTTATAATAAGCCTGTTCAAATGGTAATTTATGGATCAACTTATGAAGAGTTAGAAGGTATATCTAATGCAGTAATTAATAAACTAAGAAGTAATAGAAACTTATCTAGAATAGAGTCTGATTACACAAGAAATAAACCAGAAGTAAAATTAATTACCAACAAAATTAGAGCAAATGATTTGGGTGTTTCTACAGAAAACATTGGGAAAACACTTGAAACATTATATGGCGGAAAAAGAGTAACCACATTTAATAATATGGGAAGAGAATACCCAATTATATTGCAGCAATATTTATCAGACAGAAGAAATAAAGAGGATTTATCTAAAATATATGTAAGATCAAATACAACAGGTAAATTAGTTTCAATAGTTAGTCTTGTCGATCTTAAAGAAGAAGGCACCGCTGAAGCATTATCAAGATATAATAGGCAAAGAGCTGTAACAATTTCAGCAAACATTGAGGAAAATTACTCATTAGCTGATGCCATAAAATATTTAGAAAATATTATGGAAGAAGTTGCACCGACAAATCAAATTACCTGGAAAGGTGAGTCGGAAGAACTAAAAGAAACTAGTAATGAAATTTTTATAATTTTTGCACTTGCATTACTGACCGCTTACCTTGTAATGGCTGCAACATTTAATTCTTTTATTCACCCTTTTATTATAATTTTAACAGTACCATTGGCTATTTTTGGTGGACTTGTGTTTATTTTATTCTTGAATAGCTCAATTAATATTTTTTCCCAAATAGCACTAGTAATCCTAATAGGAGTTTCAACAAAAAATAGTATCTTAATTGTAGATTACGCAAATCAAATAAGAACAACAGGCAAAGAGATTGAAGATGCAGTAATAGAAGCGTGTAAACTTAGAATTAGACCTATCATTATGACTTCGATTAGTACTATGATTGCAATGATACCTTTGGTAATCGGTAATATTGGGCCAGGCGCAGGTGAAGCTTCACGACTAGCTGTTGGATCAACAATTTTAGGAGGAATGATAATTTCAACTTTCTTCACACTTTATGTAACACCCACTATGTATTTAACATTAGCTAAAAATACAAAAAGAATTGATGCAATTGATATAGAGCTAAAACAAGAACTTACTAAAAAATAATATATTTATTGGTAGATAAAGAATTACTACATTGAGAGAGTTGTTTCTTATAAAGATTAGATTGTTTTTCAACACGTTTAGCTAAACGAATAACTTTTTTATTTTTTTTATAATTTTTATAATTTCCCCAACCTTCATGATAAGCAATATATTGTTTAAAAGCATCATTCTTAGATACCTTTAAAATAGATTCTGTTTTATTTGTATACCAACCTATAAAATCAACACTGTCCTTGAATCTTGCTCTTGTTGCAAATTTATTGCCAGTTTCATTTTTGTATTGTTGCCACGTTCCTTTTACGGCTTGAGAGTATCCAAAAGAACTTGAAGGTCTTTTATAAGGAATAACTTTAAATAATTTTTGTCTTGGTGGTTTTGCTAATTGATCAAAATCAGATTCCATTTTAATTATTGCTAACTGAATATGTGCTGGGGTTCCCCATTTTTGTTCAGTACTTTTCACATGTTTATACCAAAAGTATTTTTCATCAAAAATAGAGCAACTATTAGAGGTATTACTTGGAATGGATGAGCAAGAAGTAATAATAAAAAAAACTAATATAATAAATTTATTTTTAGAAAATATATTAGGCATAAATTGATATAAACATTATAATCATAAAAATCAAAAAAATGAGTTTATTAATTTTAACCAGACATGGGCAAAGCACCTGGAATTTAGAAAAAAAATTTACTGGATGGGTTGATGTTGATCTAACAGAACAAGGAAAATTAGAAGCTAAAAAAGCTGGTGAATTAATTAAAAATAACAAAATTTTAATTGATCTTTATTATTCTTCTCTACAGTTAAGGGCAAATAATACTCTAAAATTGATACAGGAAGTACTGAAAGATAAAAAAGAATTTAAGAGAGCATGGCAATTAAATGAAAGACATTACGGAGCATTAACTGGACTAAATAAAGAGGAAATGAAAGAAAAAATTGGTGAAGATAAAGTTTATCAATTTAGGAGGTCTTGGGATTTAAGGCCAGATAAATTGGATAAAAATAGTCCTTACCATCCTTTAAATATTGGAATTTATAATAAGGTTAAAAAAGAAAATATTCCAGATACAGAGTCTTTAAAAGATACTTATGAGAGAGTTGTGAAATACTATATGGAAGAAATCGAAAAATATCTTTTAAATAGCAATATATTAATTTCTGCTCATGGAAATTCTATAAGAGCATTATGTAAATATCTTTTTAAATTAGATAATGGACAAATTTCACAATTAGAAATTCCAACAGGAAACCCATTATTAATAAGTTTTAACAAAGATAAACAAATTCAAGAATGTAGATATCTCGATGATACTAGAGCTAAAAATCTTGTAGTTTTTTAAATACTTCTAAATTAGTAAGATGATAAAAGTTTTTTTGACTTTCTATGCCATTTAGTTTTTCTAATTTTATTAAATCATCCCAAACTTTTGATATGGAAAAATTTTTAATATTAAAACTTTTGAATAATTTTTTATTCAAAATTTGACAACCTGTATAAATAAAATGATTATCAGCTTCTTTATAAATTTTATTATCATTTAAAGTAAAATCTCCCTTTAGGTTTTTATCAAAACTTAATTTTTTATTTACAAGTAAAAGTAAATTATCCAAATTTTTTGAAAAAAAAAATTTTTCCATATTTTTAATTTCCTCCAAATAATCCATATTCCAAACTGTATCTGGATTAAAAATTAAAAAATTTTCATCATTTGAATGACTCATCATATTTAAAATACCTCCACCTGTATTTAATATTTCTTTTCCATCATCAATGACTTTAATATTAAGATTGGAATGATTATTTTTTAAATAATTAATAATTTGCTCTTTTAAATAAAAAGTATTTAGTAAAATATTTTCAATACCTAGTTTATTAATTAGATTAATGCATTGATCTAAAACTGAAACATTATTAATTTTTAGTAATGGTTTTGGAACATCGAGTGTGATTGGATTTAATCTTTTTCCATATCCTGCGCATAAAATTAAAGCTGTATTTATTTTCATATTTTTATTTTATTTGGAAAATTAAATTTTAAAATTTCTTTTAATTGTTCAAAAATCTTATTTTTATTAATTCTTAAATTAATTAGTTGCCAAGCATATGGAATTAATTTTAAATAGTTATTTTTTTTGTCTCTAACTGATAATCTAGTAAATATGCCGATAATTTTAAGATTTCTAAGTACGGACAAAATAACAAAATCATTTTTAAATTTCTCTTTATCTATTTGAGGGTTTAATTTTAAATAATAATCAATCATTCGATTTTTCTGATTAAGTGATGTTTTAAATCTTACATCATCTACCAATGAAGCAAGATCATAAGCAATATTACCAATCAATGCATCTTGCGTATCGATTAATCCAAATTCATTTTTATTATACATCATATTAGATACATGAAAATCTCTATGAACAAAGGTGTCATTTTTCAACTTTAATGACT
>LIBV01000056.1 GCA_001438335.1 Pelagibacteraceae bacterium BACL5 MAG-120820-bin39 | reverse complement strand
AAAAATTTAAAAAATAGTATTGCTGTAATTCCAACTATCCAATCAGTTGACTCAATCAAATATAAAATCAATAATCAAACTTATAATTTAGATAGAAATAAGTGTTATTTAACACAAACACCTCAAGCTTTTAATTTTAAAAAATTATATACTTTAGCGCTAAAAGAAAAAAATAAAGTTAAAGATGAAGCCACTTTATTTATAAACAAAGATTTGCCTATAAAGTTTATACGAGGTGAGATTAAAAATAAAAAGATTACATTTAATAATGAAATTAAAGAAAATAAAACTTACTATGGCTTAGGCTTTGATATTCATAGATTAATCAGAAATAAAAAACTTTACTTAGGTGGTACAAAAATTCCATTTCATTCAGGCTTAAAAGGTCACTCCGATGGTGATGTAATTCTACATGCTATTATAGATGCTATTTTAGGAGCAATGAGAAAAAAAGATATAGGCTTTTATTTTCCGAATAATAATAAGTTTAAAAATATTCGATCGCCAAAAATGCTAAAACCCATACTATCAATATTAAATAAAAATAATTTCTATTTAAATAATTTAGACATTAATTTAATTTGTGAAAAACCTTTCTCTTTACAGAAATAAAATAATAAAATCACTTTCAAAATTATTAACTGTAGATGAAAATTTGATAAATCTAAAGGGTAAAACTGTTGAGAAATTAGGATTAATAGGTAATGAAGAGGCTATAGCTTGTGAAGTGATAGTTTCTCTTAATAAATATGATTAATCAATTTAATTCTTTATTAGTGACAATGTTTGGCCTTGGAAAAATTAAAATAATACCAGGGACTTTTGGTTCCCTGGCTACAGTATTAATTTTATTTTTTTTCTTTCATATAATTAAAGTTCCATCAAATATAATATTATTTCTGTTGATAGTTATTTTTTTTTATTCTTTTTATGCAGTTTCAACTCATATAAAAAACTCATCAAACAAAGATCCTGGGGAAATTATTATTGATGAGTTTATCGGGCAATCAATTCCTATTTATTTATATGAAATTTCTCACGGAACCACTAAAGATGGAAATGAAGCAATTATTTTTTATGCCGTTTGTTTTATATTGTTTAGGTACTTTGACATAATGAAACCTTTTCCAGTAAGTTTTTTTGATAAAAATTTTAAAAATAGTTTTGGTGTTATTATGGATGATGTAATGGCTGGACTTTACGTTGTTTTAACTTTGGTTTGTTTCATGATTATTAAAAGTAATTTTTTATGAAATCTATAATAAGAAAGTTGATAAATAAAAAAATAAGCATTTCTGTTGCTGAGTCTTGCACTGGAGGACTATTATCATCAACAATAACCTCAATAAGTGGGTCTTCAACTATTTTTAATATGGGACTTATAACTTATTCAAATATCTCAAAAACTAAAATTTTAAAAGTTAACAAAGTCACTATAAAAAATTTTGGTGCTGTAAGCTCTCAATGCTGTGAAGATATGGTTAAAAAGTTATCCAATATTTCAAAGAGTAAAATAAATATATCAATCACAGGAATTGCTGGTCCTAATGGTGGTAGCGTAAATAAACCTGTTGGCTTAGTTTTTATTGGTTTAAAATTTGGTAAGAAATTAATAATTAAAGAAAAAAGATTTAAATCAAACATTAGAAAAGAAATTCAAAAGTTAACAGTTGAAGAAGTATTTAAAATGATCTCAAATCTTATTAATTAATAAGACACTATTCATTTAAATTACTATATAAAATTTCTGCTCTTTTTTGAAAAGCATCTGCAATTTTATTTAAACCAAATTCAAAAGATTTACTCATCAAAATATCTAAAAATTTATTTTCAATTTCAAAATCTATATCAAAAATAACTTCAGTAATTTTTTTATGCTCATTAAATTGCCAGTTATTTTGAAGATACTTAAGCGGTCCACCAATATTAGTCACGTTAATTAAATCTGTTTTTTGATTAAATCTAACATCGCTTTTGTAAGTATCTTTAAATGGACCTTTACCTATGGTTAGATCTGCAATAATTAATCTTAAATCCCCTTTTTTATTGTTCTTATATACATGTGCATCTAAGCAAAATGGAACAAATTCTGGATATTTTTCTATATCTAAAACAAGATCAATTAGTTGTTGTTTTTTACAATTAACTTGCCTTGTAACAGATGCCTTAGGCATTAATTGTTATTAATTCTATTTTGTTGTAACTTTGCAAAGTCGTCATCAGCATGGTAAGACGATCTTGTTAAAGGTGATGAAGAAACTAATAAAAAACCTTTCGCTTTTGCAATAGTTCCCAAATCCTCAAATTCTTTTGGTGTATAATATCTATCAAGAGGAAAATGTTTAACTGAGGGCTGTAGATATTGACCAATTGTTAAAAAATCTACATCGGCTGCTTTTAAATCATCCATTACTTGCAATATTTCATCTCTAGTTTCACCTAAACCAACCATAATTCCAGATTTTGTAAAAATATTTTTATCTATTTTTTTTGCATTTTTTAAAAGCTCTAAAGAAGAAAAATATCTTGAGCCTGGTCGAACCTTTAAATACAAACTTGGAACAGTTTCTATGTTGTGATTAAATACATCTGGTTTAGCCTCAAGAACTCTCTTATAAGAATTACCTTTTCTTAAAAAATCAGGAGTTAATACTTCTATTGTAGTATTTGGGTTAATTTGTCTTGTTCGTATGATGACATTACTAAAATGATTTGACCCCCCATCTTCAAGATCATCTCTATCTACGGATGTAATAACAACATGTCTTAATTCTAATTTTTTCACCGCATTAGCAATTTTAATTGGCTCAAGTTCATCCAAAGGTTTAGGAATGCCTGTTTTAACATCACAAAAAGCACAAGCTCTAGTACAAGTATCTCCCATTATCATGAATGTTGCATGTCGTTTACTCCAACATTCAGTAATATTTGGACAATTTGCTTCCTGACATACTGTGGTTAAATTGTTGTTATTAACTATAGTTTTTGTTAAAAAAAATTCTTTACTGTTAATTAGTTTAGATCTTATCCAATTAGGTTTTTTTTTAATTGGATTAATTGGTTTATTCTCTTTTTCTGGATGTCTAGTTGTCATTAGATTTAATTATATAAATTGTCTCTCCCTTTTTTCCAAATAAAAATTTTTCACGTATTAATATTTCAATATAATCTAAGTCAAGATTGTCGCTTAACAAAGAATTTTTAAAATCTAAATCATTTATTTTTTTGATTAAATTAGTTTCTTCAGATTTTAGGCCTTCTAAAATCTCTTTTTTTTCATAATAAGAAAATAAACCTCTTTCACCAGATAATAAATTAACCAAAAAATATAAAATTAAAAAAATTGAAACTAAAATAAAGTAATTTTTTTTTATTTTTTTAAGCATTAATGAATAATATTCATTCTAGCTTTTTTTCCTAGTTGTTCTTCAATACGTAATAATTGATTATATTTTGCTACCCTTTCAGACCTTGCAAGAGACCCTGTTTTTATCTGATTTGAATTAGTTCCAACAGCCAAATCCGCAATGAATGTATCTTCACTATCACCAGAACGATGAGAAATAATTGTTTTAAAACCAATAGTTTGGGCAAATTTAATCACATCTAAAGTTTCTGATACAGTACCAATTTGATTAAGTTTAATTAAAATTGCATTTGAAGAAAGGTTTAAAAAACCTTTTTTTAGTCTCTCTAAATTAGTCACATATAAATCATCACCAACAATTTGAACTTTAGAAATATTTCTCATTAATTTATTCCAAGCATTCCAATCATTTTCAGCAAATGGATCTTCTATAGATTTAATTTTATATTTCTTAATAATTTTTTTGTACTCATTTATTGATGTTTCTACCGAAATAAATTTTGAGCTATGAATTGAATATTTATTCT
The DNA here is from genome assembly GCA_001438335.1 of Pelagibacteraceae bacterium BACL5 MAG-120820-bin39. GTDB lineage: Bacteria > Pseudomonadota > Alphaproteobacteria > Pelagibacterales > Pelagibacteraceae > Pelagibacter. Next base: position 2,269 of record LIBV01000056.1, on the reverse strand, counting down.
TTTTTAATAATTCATTGGCTGCTACATCAAGGCAAATACAAACATCTGTTCCATTTTTAAAACCTGCTTTTTTAATAGCAGAGACAATTAAATCTAAAGCTTGATTATTGTTACTAATCATTGGAGCAAAACCACCTTCATCACCAACAGATGTAGATAAACCGCGATCTTTTATCAATTTACTTAATTGTTTAATAACTAAAAAACAAATTCGCATTGCTTCAGAAAAAGTTTTGGCTTTATCTGGTCTAATCATAAATTCTTGAATTCGCAAACCATTATTTGCATGAGCTCCTCCATTGATAATATTCATTAAAGGATAAGGTAATTTAAAATTATCTTTTACAAAAAATGATTTGTACAAGGGTACACCCTTTTCTTTTGCAGAAAGTTTTTTTACCGCCATAGATATTGCTAAAATAGTATTGGCACCAAGTTTACTTTTTTGACGTGTGCCATCTAAATTAATTAAAATTGAGTCAATACGTTCTTGATTATGAATATCTAGTCCAACTAATTTTTTTGATATGAATGTATTTATAGATTTAATTGGACCTAATACACTTTTGCCCAAATATTGTTTATTTTTAACATCTCTTTTTTCATGAGCTTCATAAGTACCTGTTGATGCTCCTGAAGGACAAATAGCAAAGCAACTATTTTTTTTGGTAAAAACTTCAGCTTCTACAGTTGGATTGCCTCTACTATCAAAAACTTGTCGCGCTTTAACTTTTAAAATTTTGCTCACTTATTTTTTAATTAAATTATCAATATCGTTTAATTGACTTAATAAATTTTCAAGTTTATCAAGAGGGACCATGTTAGGTCCATCTGAAGGTGCGTTATCTGGATCTTGATGAGTTTCTATAAAAACACCTGCAACACCAACTGCTACAGCTGCTCTTGCTAAATATTCAACAAATTCTCTTTGTCCTCCACTTTTTTCTCCTAAACCACCAGGTTGTTGGACAGAATGAGTAGCATCAAATATAACTGGATAACCGTTCTTAGCCATAATAGGAATAGATCTCATGTCTGAGACTAACGTATTGTAGCCAAAACTAGCTCCTCTCTCTGTAACTAAAATATTTTCATTTCCAGACTCTGAAATTTTTTTGGTTACATTGACCATATCCCATGGTGCTAAAAATTGTCCTTTTTTAACATTAATAATTTTATTAGTTTTAGCAGCAGCTACTAGTAAATCTGTCTGTCTACATAAAAAAGCAGGAATTTGTAAAACATCGACATGAGGCGCAAGAATGGAACATTGTTCAATATTATGAATGTCAGTTAATATTGGGACTGATAACTCTTTTTTAATTTTATCAAAAATAGGTAAAGACACATCTAACCCTGCTCCTCTTTTGCCTTTTAAACTTGTTCGATTAGCTTTATCAAAGGAAGTTTTATAAATAAATCCTAAATTAAATTTTGAAGTAATTTCTTTAATTTTCCCTGCCATATCCATGGCATGTTGTTCAGTTTCTAATTGGCAAGGTCCTGCAATTATACATATTCTATTCTTGTTAGAAATTTCAATGTTTTCACAATTTACTTTTTTAATATCAGTCATTTATGATTTTTTGCTGCCTTAATAAAAGATGAAAATAATGGATGTGGTGACAAAGGTCTAGATTTAAATTCAGGATGAAATTGAACTCCAATAAACCATGGGTGATTTTTAAGCTCTATAATCTCTGGAAGCTTATTATCAGGAGATAACCCAGAAAATATAAGGCCTTTTCTTTCAAATTTTTCCTTATATGAAATATTAACTTCATATCTATGTCTGTGTCGTTCCTGGATTAACCTAGATTTATATATTCCTCTAATCTTGGTCTTGTCTTTCAAAATAGCATCATAAGATCCAAGTCTCATCGTTCCTCCAAGATCTTTATCTGTGCCTTTAATTTTTTTTCCACTTTTTTCCCATTCATTCATCAGTCCAACAATGGGAATTCCATTTTTATCAAACTCAGAGGAAGTAGCATTTTTTAGTTTTAACTCATTTCTGGCAAATTCTATAATAGCCATTTGCATTCCATAACAAATTCCAAGAAAAGGGATTTTGTTAAGTCTAGCATATTTTATAGACTCAATTTTTCCCAATGTTCCTCTTTTTCCAAATCCACCAGGTATTAAAATTCCAGAAACATTTTTAAGTTTGTTTTTTATTTCTGAAACTTTTAGTTTTTCAGAGTCAATTCTTAATAAATTAATCTTTAAATTATTAGCTATTCCACCGTGGGTTAATGCTTCATCTAAT
>LIBV01000055.1 GCA_001438335.1 Pelagibacteraceae bacterium BACL5 MAG-120820-bin39 | reverse complement strand
GCAAATTCCAAGTATCGGATGTAGTATTAAGTGGAAAAATAATTAATGTATTTAATAATAACAAGAAATTTTCCTCCAGAAATAGGAGGTATGCAAAGTTTGGTTTGGGGACTATCCAGGGAACTTTCTAAAAATTATCTAATTAAAGTTTTTGCAGATTATCATAATGAACATAAAAAATTTGATGAACAAGCAACATTTTCAATTGAACGAGTTGGTGGAATTAAATTACTTAGAAAGTTTAGAAAAGCTCAATTAATAAATGAATATTTAAAAGAAAATAAGGTTCAAGGAATAATAGCTGACCATTGGAAAAGTTTAGAATTGATTAAAACCTCAAAGAAAAAATACTGTCTAATACATGGTAAAGAAATTAATCATTCAATAGGCTCAAGTATTAACAAAAGAATTTTAGATGTCTTAAATAATGTAGAAAAAGTTATAGCTAATTCAGAATATACAAAAAAATTAGCGATAGAGTGTGGAGTTATTGAAAATAAAATTATTGTGATTAATCCAGGTGTAGATCCTTCAGATGAATTAGACCAAAAATCACTTGATAAAGTAGAAAGTTTATTAAAAATAAAAACACCAAGATTAATTACTGTTTCAAGATTTGATAAAAGAAAAAATCACGAAAAAGTAATCATGGCCCTTAGAAATCTAAAACAAATTTATCCAGATATAGTCTATATTTGCATAGGCCATGGTGATGAAGAAAGTAATATTAAGAAACTTGTAAAAGAACTAGATCTTAATGGTCAAGTTATGTTTTTCAAAGACATTAGTAGTAATTTAAAGAATGCCTTAATTGCAAAATCTAATATCTTCGTAATGCCATCTGTTATTCACAAATCATCAGTTGAAGGATTTGGTATTGCTTATGTCGAAGCTGCTCAGTATGGAATACCTTCTCTTGGAGGTAAAGATGGGGGCGCTTCTGATGCAATAGATAATGGAAAAACAGGTCTTATCTGTGATGGGAATAGTTTAGACGAAATTTATTCATCAATAAATACAATGTTGGAAAATAAAAAATATTTAGAATACGGATCTAATGCTAAAAATTTTGTAACAAAGTTTCATTGGTCAAGAATTATTGAAGAATATAAAAAAATTATTAATTAATTTTTTGAATTAGTTTTTCAAATACCTTTTCAGCACTTAATTTGTATAAATCATTTACTTGAATAGCTTTAAAATTTTCTCTTTCAATGCTAACTTTGTGTGCTGTAGTGTGTGCTCCAAACAAAGTTATTCCTTTTGAATTTAGATGTGCGGCCATATGGGCTGGGCCTGTGTCGTTAGCTACTACAAAAGCGCTATCCTTTATAAGTGTCGCAAGTTGTGAAATATTAAGAGATTTATTATTCAATAAAATTGGTTCAGCGTCAAAATCTTTAGAATTTTTAATTTCAGAAGGACCTGGTGCAGTTACAATTTTAAATTCATCTTTATACTTATTTTTAATTAGTTGAATTAACTCATTATAAAAAGGCCATCTTTTAATTAATAAATGTTCTGAGCAAAATGGAAATAAAAGAATATATTTTTCTAAATTATAATTTTTTTTTATTTCATCAATCTCTGAACAAGCCCAACTAAAATTTGGATTCATCGTATGAGTAATTGTTAAATTAGAAGTTTTTAGTTGGTGAGCAAACCGGTCTAATACTGGATTTTTATCAAATTCTTCTTTTACTATATCTTTAGGTAAAGTGGTTAATGAGCTTGACCATTCACTTGATCCAGATTTTGGAAATAAAATATTTTTATAAAAAGAGGTTCTTGAAGAGTTTTGTAGGTCATAAACTTTGGTAAATTTAAACTTTTTAAGATTTTTCATTAAAAGGTATAAATAAATCAAATTAAATCTTGATAATCTTTTATCTAAAATAACATTATGAATATTGGGGTTTTTTTTAAATAATTCTAAATAGGGTTTAGTGGTTAGAATATGAATTTGATCATTTAAATGATTTTCAGAAATATCTTGAATAGCACCACTTGCTTGCGCTATATCTCCAAGTGAGCCATGTTTTATTATTAAAATATTAGACATTTTTTAACAACTTAACATAGTATTTTTTTTTATGAATAAAATTATAGTTGAAGTATCAGTTGGTGAGTTATTAGATAAAATATCTATTCTAGAAATTAAACAAGATAAAATTAAAGATCCAGATAAGCTAGAATTTATCAACACAGAGCATTCAATCTTAAAAAATCAATTAGAAAAAAATGTTCAATCAAATTCAAAACTTCAAGAATTATTCAGCTCACTAAAAGAAATTAATGCAAAATTATGGGTTATTGAAGACGATAAAAGACAATGTGAAAAAGATAAAGATTTTGGAGAAAAATTTATTAAACTTTCAAGAGAAGTTCATTTTTTAAATGATGATAGAGCAAATATAAAATTAGAAATTAATAATCTTACTGGATCAAAAATTAAAGAAATTAAAGAATATACTAACTATTAAATACTTCCGGAAACCAATCGGTTCTCATTCTTTCACCAGTTAATAAATTAATTCCATCAAAGGGTGGTGAAGTTGGCCCATTTCTTTTTAAAAATTTAACGTCATCGCCAATAAATCTCATAGAAAAAGCTCTTCTTTGTAAAGAGGTTAGATTAGCATCTGAGCCATGTACAATTTTAAAATTAAACAAAACAGCATCTCCTATTTCCAAATTTGGGATAAAAATATCTTCCTCTATTTCTTTTAAATCAGGTAATTCCATAAAACTTTCATCTTCAGCATACCAAGATTTATCAGTGGACCATTTTGTCGGTCTTATTAACTTTGGCCATAGATGAGATCTTAATATTAGTTTTAAATTATTTTTTTTTTCAACTTTATCTAAGGGAATCCAAAAACTTCCAGTTTGATTACCTTCAATGCAATAATAAGGCATATCCTGGTGCCATGGAGTTTCTTTTTGAGTTCCAGGGTCTTTTATAAAAATATGTTCATGGAATATTTGTACAGATTTAGAACCTGTTGCTTCAGATATAATTTGAGCAGCGGGTGATTTAAAAATACAGTCTTTAAATTCATAAATTCTTTGCCAATTACAATAATCTTCAAAAAATCTACCTGGACTACCTTTAGTGACGTTTTCTCTGCCATGAATACTTGGTTCATCTAAAACTTTATTAAATCCATTTTTTAGAGGATCAATCCAATCTTTAAAGACTTCCTTTATAACAATTACTCCTAATTTTTGGTAATCTGTAATTTGTTTATCGCTTAGAATTTTTTTCACTTTATTGATAACTAAATTTTTTTTCTAAAAATTTTATTAAATTATGTACACAAAAGGTCATAAATAAATAAATTCCACCAGCAACAATAAAAACTTCGATAGGTTTAAAGGTAGTTGAGATAATATATTTTGCAACACCTGTTAGATCCATCAATGTTACCGTACTTGCTAAAGATGTTCCTTTTAACATTAAAATAATTTCATTACCGTATGCTGGTAAAGATTGTTTAATAGCAATTGGAATTTGTATTTTATAAAAAATAATTTTACTAGGTATTCCTAAACTTTTACCAGCTTCAATAATACCAGGTTTTATCGTTTGAAAAGCTGATCTTAAAATTTCAGAAGTATACGCTCCAGTATTTAATGCAAAAGCAATGATTGCACACCAATAAGGTTCTTTCAAAACAACCCATAAAAATGTTGATCTCAAATACTCTATTTGTCCTAAACCAAAATAAATAATAAAAATCTGAACTAACAATGGTGTTCCTCTAAAAACATAAGAGTAACCATAGGCAAATCGGTTCACTATTATATTTTGGTGCATTCTTAATATCGCAAACAATAAACCGATAAATAATCCAATTATTAAAGAAACTGATAAAAGCTTTAATGTAATTACAGTTGCCCCTAATAATTTAGGAAAGCTAGTGAACATTAATTCAAAATCCATTAATACCCCCTGCTATATTTAGCTTCTAGTCGATTAATTATTTTCATACTTAAATAAGTAAGTAATAAATATAAAACTGCAGCAAAAGAATAAAAGAATAATGGATCACGTGTCGAACCAGCTGCAATATAAGATTGTCTCATAATTTCAACTAAACCAGTAACAGAAATTAGTGAGGTATCTTTTAAAGTTATTTGCCAAACGTTACTTAAATTAGGAATAGCTAATCTTAACATTTGTGGAAGAATTATTTTATAAAATTGAACAAACTTACTTACCCCTAAAACTTTTGCGGCTTCAAATTGACCTTTATCAATAGATTGAATTGCTCCACGAAAAACTTCTGTTGAGTATGCACCAGAAATAATTCCAATAGCTAAAGAGCCAGTAATAAAAGCATTTATTTCAATATATTCAAAATAACCGAATATTGAGGCAACATACATGAGGGCTCCACTGCCACCAAAGAAAAATAGATAAATAACTAATAATTCAGGAACACCTCTGATTACAGTTGTGTAAAAATTTCCAATTAAATTTAGTGATTTGTATTTTGAAAGTTTTAATGGTGTAAAAATTAATGCAAATAAAAAACCAATCAACATAGCTGTAATAGAGACAGCTATGGTCATTAGAGTTGCGTAAAATAACTCATCTCCCCAACCCGTTTTTCCAAATGCAAGAAGTTCCATATAGATTGGCGACTATAATATATAGCCGCCAAATCTTAAATTAATTACATAGAAGCGTCGAAACCGAAGTGTTTAATAGCAAGTTTGCTAATAATTCCATCTTTTCGAGCTTTATCAATCGCTTTATTGAAATCTTTTAAAAGTTGAGCATCTCTCTTACCGATAGCATCGTCTCCACCTTTTCTAATTCCAACTCCAACTCCATTACCAAATGCACCACCTGATAAAGTTGGTCCAACTAAAACTACCGCTTCACCTGATTTATCTGCATAATCTGTAAACGCAACTGCAGCAGCTAATGCTACATCACATCTTCCAGCAGTTAAATCTAAGTTTACTTCATCTTGAGTTTTGTAAGTTCTAACATTTACAGATCCAACATCACCTGACTCTAAAAAGTTTTGGTGAATAGTTCCTGTTTGAGTACAAACTGTTTTTCCAGCTAAAGCTGAAGTAATAGTTTTAAGAGCTTTTTTAACTTCTGAACCACCAAGAGATAAATTAATTCCTTCAGGGGTATCCATACCTTCAAGGTCTGAACCTTTTATTACTGCAAGCGATGCAACTTCATCTGCATAACCTTGTGAGAAATTAATTGTTTTTAATCTTTCATCAGTAATAGACATACCAGCCATGATCGCATCATATTTTCTCATTAATAATGCTGGGATCATTCCATCCCAATCTTGTTCAACAATTGTACACTCATGTTTCATAATTGCACAAAGTTCATTTGCTAACTCAACCTCAAAACCAATAAGGTTTCCAGATGCATCTTTAGAGTTCCACGGAGGATAAGCGCCTTCAGTTCCAATCTTTATTTGATCAGCATTAACACTACCGATTATAAATAAAGAAGCGAAAACTGAAATTATAGTTTTTTTGAATATATTCATTATTTTCTCCTTTAATTGTGGAGAATTATTTCACAAATTTTATGATTTAAAAAGAAAAAATTAATGATTTATTGAAGATGAGAAATTCCAAGAACAGTCAAAGCTTGGAATATAAACTCTAGATAAATTTGTATTGCCAAAATAATGATTAAAAACATTAAGCCAATTTTCAACCTGTTGAGGTTTTTTGTCCTGACTGCCTACCTGGGCTGTGATTACACCTTTAGGTTTTAAAATTCTAACTAATGAATCCATATTTTTTGCAGCAAGATCGATACAAAACTGGTCATCATTTAAATCAATAAATATTTGATCATAAGTGTCTTCATTAGCACTTTTAATACTTTCAAAGGCATCTCCCCAGATACATTGCACTGAATTTTTTTCAGTTGATTTTTTACTTATCTCTCCAAGATGCTTGTTGCAAACTTCAACTACTTCAGGATCAAGTTCATACCAATCTATTAAACCAAAACCTTTTGATACACATTCTCTTGCAACCCCTCCATCACCACCACCGATAATTGCTGCTCTATCATTTTTTTGATTTAACTTAAGGCCTGCCTCAACAAAAGTTGAGCTATATAAATTTTCATCCGTTTCAGATACTTGAATTTCTCCATCAATAAATAATGATTTTCCAAACTGTTCTAAATCCAAAATTTC
>LIBV01000054.1 GCA_001438335.1 Pelagibacteraceae bacterium BACL5 MAG-120820-bin39 | reverse complement strand
TGGAAATAATATGGAAAGAGATTATGAGTTTACCAGCAAATGCTATTTAAGTGATATAAAAAAGCCATCTGAACTTGGAAAAATCACTGCTGAAAAAACAATAAAAAAACTTAACCCACAAAAAATTGGTAGTGAAAAAATAAATATAATTTTTGATAAAAGAATTGCTAAAGGTTTTTTGAGTGCATTTGCAAGCGCTATCTCTTCTTCAGCAATTGCAAGAGGAACTTCATTTTTAAAAGATAAACTTGGACAACAGGTTTTTTCAAATTCATTAAATGTTTTTGATAAGCCTGATTTACCTAAAGGTATGGGCTCACAATCATTTGACTCTGAGGGGGTAAAATCAGAAACATTAAAATTAATCGACAATGGATATTTAAAAGATTATTTAGTTGATACCTATAACGGTAAAAAACTCAACCTAAGATCTAACGGAAGAAATAGTGGTTCAACTAATTTATACTTTGAAAATGGAACAATAGGTTTTGAAGATTTATTAAAACTAAGTCCCAAAAATCTTTATATTACAGAGACAATTGGGCATGGCAGCAATTTAGTAACAGGAGATTATTCAGTTGGTGCTGCTGGTTATTTAATTGAAAATGGTGAATTTAAATATCCTATAAGTGAAATAACAATTGCTGGTAATTTTAATGAAATGTTTAAAAATATAACCTTAGCTAATGATCTAAACTTTGAATACTCGACAAACTCTCCAACCATGATGATTGAGGGTATGGTTGTAGCTGGTAAATGAGTGAATATTGTATAATCGGATCTGGAATTTCTGGATCAACAATAGCAAATCTTCTAAATAAAAAAAATTCAGTAAAAGTTTTTGATAAAGCCCGAGGACCAGGTGGAAGATCTTCATTTAAAAGGTTAAACAAAAACCAAGGATTTGACCATGGTATGCAATATATATCTCCAAAAAGTCTAAAATTTAAAAAATTTATTAATAGTACGATTAAAAAGAATGTTTTAAAAAAATGGGAGGGAGAACATATTTATTTAAAAAAAGGAGAAAAAAAAAATCATGTCAAGATTATTGGAAAAAAAGGTAATAACGATCTTTGTAAATTTCTTCTAAAAAAAATAAATATTTCTTTTCAATCAGAAGTTAAAAAAATTGAATACAAAAATAAATTTTGGAATCTTAAATTTGCAAATGGTGAATTAAAAAAATTCAAAAACTTGATATTAACTTGTCCATTTCCTCAACTTGTTAAATTATCAAAAAAATTTATTCATCATCCATTTATTAAAAAAAAATTAAAAATGGATGCAAATATTACAGTCATGATAGTTATAAAAAAAAATAAAAATAAACCAAGTAGCTATTTATTTAATGATAAGATTTTAGGATGGGCCGCAAATGAGAATAGTAAAAAAAGATTTTCAAGTAGGTTTGATTTATGGACACTACAAAGTACTTATAACTGGGCAAATAAAAAAATTAATAAAAATAAAGTTAATAAAGAAATTAATTCAAAAATCTTAATTGATAAATTTTTTGAGCTTACAGGGTTTAAATATGAAGAACCAAAATTAATATTCAATCATGGATGGAAATACTCTTCACACCCAAAAAAACTTAATATTTTAAGTTATTGGGATCCTAAAATTAATTTAGGAATTTGTGCTGATTGGTTCGCCGGGCCAAGATTAGAAGCAGGATGGATTAGTGCAAATGATTTATATAAAAAAATAAATAACTAGTTTTACTCAATATTTTTAACTCTATATTCCCAATTACCCATTCTTGAATATGTTACTTTTCTAATAATATTATTTTCTTTATCGTACCAAATTTCAAATTCTAACCTTTTATCTTTTGGTAGGCTCATATCCTTAGAGTTTAATTTAAATCGTTCAGTGTCATAGGTTTTGCCATAAAGATCTATTTTTTCTTTTCTAATAAATGTAACCACCTGTTCCTTAACGCTACCAGAAATAGGACTAATTTGGCTATCAGTTGTTAAAATATTATGGCTCCACCAATTTCCAACAATATTATTTAAACTTGCTTCACCGTTATAAGAGGACCCTAAAATATCAAATTTATTTGTTTTTCTGTTTAATTTTAAATTTACAAATTTTTCTTTGTCATTTTGAAGGGTTTTTGAGCTGAAAGAAATTAACTGATCATCAATATATTTTTCCTCCCCATATCCCTCTATATCAAAAATAGTTGCTCCAAATAATTTTACAGTAAATTTGATCTGATTTGTGACCAGAGTTTCATTGCCATCTCTTTTAAAAAAATAATAATTATAGCCTATCACTTCTCCATCTCTTAAAATTTCCATTTCTATTTTATTGTAATTGTTATAATGAGCTATATGCGCATTTGAATTAGAAGAGATAAATAAAAAGATTAATAAAAATAAAAATTTTTTCATTGTAAAATTACAATAATAGAATTTTAATTTAATAGAAGCGATTAATTAAAAATGTTTTTAAAGATTAAAAATATACCTATTGTATCTTGGAGTTCTGGAAAACCATATAATTTTAAACCAAAATTTTTAACATTTTTTTATTTATGTTTTGGTTTAACTTTATTTGGCTTAGGAGAAGGATTGCTAATTGTTTCTTCTTCTGGTGCATCACCCTGGAGTGTATTGGCTCAGGGTATTTCCTTAAAAATTAATCTATCAATTGGAACAATAACTTTTTTAATAAGTGTAGGTGTTTTGTTTTTATGGATTTTTTTAAAACAAAAACCAGGTATGGGTACAATTTTAAATGCAGTAATTATTTCTATAATGATAGATTTATGTATTAAATACGTGCCAACTCCTGAAAATTCTTTGAGTCAGATTTTATTAGCTGTTATTGCTGTAATAACAGTAGGCATTGGTGGTGGTATTTATTTAGTTTCTAATCTTGGAGCTGGACCAAGAGATGGTTTGATGATTGGTTTACAAAAAAAAACTAATTTACCAATTGCTTTTGTTAGGGCAAGTTTAGAAATAACCGTTGTTTCTGTTGGATGGTATTTAGGTGGAACAGTTGGAATAGGGACTCTTTTATTCGCTTTTGGGATTGGTCCTTGCGTAGCTCTTGGATTATTTTTAGTTGATAAAATTTTTAACTAGGCTGCAGCTCCAGATTTCTCACTTCTTTTTCTTTCGTGAGGATCTAAAATAGCTTTTCTTAATCTACAAGAAGTAGGAGTAATCTCTAAAGCTTCATCAGTATTTAACATACTTAATTGTTCAGCGATGGACATTTTTCGAACAGGAGTTAATACTACGTTTTCATCAGTACCTTGGGTTCTCATGTTAGTTAATTTTTTACCCTTCATAACATTTATAATCATATCTCCTGGTTTTGGAGCTAATCCAACTATCATTCCAGGATATACTGGGTCATTATGTGTTACAAACATTTCTCCCCGTGCCTGTAAATTAAATATAGCGAATGCAACAGCTTTACCTTGTTCCATTGCGATTAATGCACCATTTCTTCTTCCTTCCATTTCACCCTCAAAGGCCCCATAAGAATGAAAAATTCTATTAATTACACCATTACCTTTTGTTAAAGTTAAAAATCTACTTGTGTAACCCATTAATCCTCTTGTTGGAGCATGGAAAATTAATCTTTTTTTATTTTTACCTGTATCTTTTAAGTCTATCAATCTACCTTTTCTTCTATTCATAGAGTCAATTACTTTTGATGAGTATTCTTCATCTAAATCCATGGTAATTTCTTCAATTGGCTCTAATTTATTTCCATTTTCGTCTTTTTGGTACAACACTTTAGGAGGACTTACAGTAAGTTCAAAACCTTCTCTTCGCATTTGCGTTAATAAGATTTCTAACATTAATTCTCCACGTCCACTGATTACAAAAGAGTCATTACCTGGATTTTCTGAAAAAGATATCCCAACATTATTTTGTGCTTCTTGAACTAACCGATCTCTAATTTGAGTACTGGTTAATTTTTTACCTTCAGTTCCAGCTAAAGGAGAAGTGTTTACAGTGATAGTAATTGACATTGTAGGGGGATCAATTGGAGTTGCAGGTATTGGTTCATTTACCTCTAAATCACATATAGTATCTGCAACGTTTGCTTTTTCTAGTCCAGCTATAACAACAATATCTCCAGCTTCACCAACCTCAATTGGAACTTTTTTAGTTCCTTCATATCTAAAAATTTTAGTTAATTTACCTTCGTCAACTTTTTCACCTTTTAAATTTATAGCTTTGATAGCTTGATTGGCTTTTGCTGTTCCTTGAGTAATTCTTCCAACTAAACTTCTTCCTAAAAAACTATCTGCATATAAAAGGGTAGATAACATTGCAAAAGGTTTTGTTTTATCTAAATTTGCAGGCTTAACGTGTTCAACTATCATATCTAATAATGGGTTAAGATTTTCTCTTGGACCATCAACCTCTTTATCAGCCCAACCTGATCGACCACTAGCATATAATACAGGGAAATCTAATTGTTCTTCATTTGCATCCAAGCTAACAAATAAATCAAATGTCTCATCTAAAACTTCATTTGCTCTTTGATCTGCTTTATCTAATTTATTAATTACAACAATCGGTTTTAGCCCTTGTTTTAAAGCTTTCGATAGCACGAATTTTGTTTGAGGCATAACACCTTCAGCCGAGTCAATTAAAAGTAAAGCACCATCAGCCATACTTAAAACACGCTCTACTTCAGCGGCAAAGTCTCGGTGACCTGGTGTATCTATGATGTTAATTCTAGAGTCCTTCCAATTGATTGAAGCTGGTTTAGCTAAAATTGTAATTCCTCTTTCTTTTTCAAGCTCTCCAGAGTCCATTAATCTTTCATCTACAATTTCATTTTCCCTAAATGAACCACTTTGTTTCATTAAGTTATCAATTAAAGTAGTTTTACCATGATCGACATGGGCTATAATTGTGATGTTTCGAATATTATTAGTCATAAAATGTGGCTCTTATACATCAATTAAGTAATTTGAAAACTTAAAAAAACTCTTAAAAATCAAATAATCTAGCTAATTTATATTAATTCATTTGTTGTTATTAACCTAAAAAGGTTTAGACATCCCTTGGAAAACAAATTTAAAAAATAATATTCGTCTTAAAACTATACCCCCTCTTTCATAAAATGGAAAATTTTGAATCATTAAAAATTGAAGACGCTTTAAAATTTTCTTTAAGCAAAATGCAATTTACTAAACCAACTCCTATTCAAGGAATGGCTATTCCTGTTGCTTTAACGGGTAAAGATATTCTTGGTACAGCTCAAACTGGCACAGGAAAAACTTTGGCATTTATTATTCCTTTAATTAATAAATTAATTTTAGATAAGGAAGCCATGGCATTGGTGATGTGTCCTACAAGAGAACTGGCATCACAAGTTATGGATGCAATTAAAACTCTTTTAGGGGATAAAATAAATATTAAATCTGCATTATTAATTGGTGGGGAAGCAATGCAGCGCCAATTAAAGCAGTTAAATAATAGATCGAGAATAATTGTTGGCACTCCTGGTAGAATTAATGATCATCTTAAAAGAAAAAGTTTAAATCTTAAGGCAACAAAATATTTAGTTTTAGATGAAACGGATAGAATGCTTGATATGGGGTTTACACCTCAGATAGAAATGGTTTTGAACTTTATACCTAAAGAGCATCAAACTTTGTTATTTTCAGCAACTTTACCTGGTAATATTTTAAAAATATCTGAAAGATATTTAAATCAACCAGAAAGAATTTCAGCAGGCTCAACTTCCGTTCCAATAGCGAAAATAAAACAAGAGACCTTAGAAGTATTTAAAGAAAATAAATATGATGAATTGGTAAATCAGTTGCTAGCAAGAAAAGGATCAATTTTAGTATTTGTCAAAACTAAAAGAAATGCTGATAGAATGGTCAAACGATTAAAAGAAGAAGGACACTCAGCTGATGCAATTCATGGAGATTTAAGACAAAGCAAAAGAGATAGAGTGATCAGTGGTTTTAGAAAAGGAATTAAAAGAATTTTAATTGCAACTGATGTAGCTGCAAGAGGTTTAGACATACCATTAATAGAGCATGTTATTAATTTTGATTTGCCACAAGTACCAGAAGATTATGTTCATCGAATAGGTCGAACTGCTAGAGCAGGTTCAAATGGATCGGCATTAACATTTCTTACAAGAGATGACAGAGCAATGTGGAACTCAATTAGTAGATTAATAGATCCAAATTTTAAATCTTCACAAAATAATTTTAAAAGTAATTCAACTAAAAATAAAAGAAATAGAAATTCTTTTGATAAAAAAAGAAGTTTTGGCG
>LIBV01000053.1 GCA_001438335.1 Pelagibacteraceae bacterium BACL5 MAG-120820-bin39 | reverse complement strand
TATATCTTAAATCAAAGTGGTCCTGTAACAATGGGTGCTAGCCAAGTTTGTGGCTTTGTTAAAAGTGACTCATCAAGAGCAACACCTAATTTACAATTTCACGTCTCCCCTGTTAGTACGGATATTTTAGGTGTAACACCAATGCATGATTTTGAAGGAATAACACCGACAATTGCCAATGTAAGACCCACAAGCAGAGGTGAAATTAATATCGTAAGTAGAGATAGTAGAGATTATCCAAAAATTAAAATGAATTATTTATCAACTGATGATGATAGAAAAGTTGCTGCCCAAGGTTTAAAAATTGTTCGAAAAATAATGTTAGAAACTGAAACCTTTAAAAAATATGAACCAGAAGAATATAGACCAGGTGCTCACATAACTGAGGATGAAGAACTGGTAAAAGAAGGATCAAATTTTACTCAGACAATTTTTCACCCTGTTGGTACTTGCAAAATGG
The DNA here is from genome assembly GCA_001438335.1 of Pelagibacteraceae bacterium BACL5 MAG-120820-bin39. Taxonomy (GTDB): domain Bacteria; phylum Pseudomonadota; class Alphaproteobacteria; order Pelagibacterales; family Pelagibacteraceae; genus Pelagibacter. Next base: position 5,890 of record LIBV01000053.1, on the reverse strand, counting down.
GTCAAGACGAAATGTCAGTTGTTGATGAAAAATTAAAAGTTAGAGGAATTCAAAATTTAAGAGTAATAGATGCCTCTATAATGCCAAACATCACATCAGGAAATACTAACGCACCCACAATAATGATTGCTGAAAAAGGTGCAGATATGATGATAAAAAATTAATGTTTGCTGAATTATTAACCTCTGAACAATTAACAATACTAGGTCAAATTATTTTTATCGATTTAGTTTTAGCTGGAGATAATGCAATTATAATTGGTATGGTTGCTTCAAAATTTCCCGCTGAACAAAGAAAAAAAATTATTTTTTGGGGAATTGGTGGTGCAGTAATTTTACGAATAATTCTAACCTTACTAACTGCTTATTTACTTCAAATCACAGGATTGAGACTGCTTGGGGGAATTTTATTACTTTATATTGTTTACAAACTTTATACAGATGTGATTAAAGTTAACAAAAAAGAAGAAGATATAAAAGTTGATAATTCTAATTTTTTAAAAGCAATTTGGACTATATTGCTTGCTGATTTCACTATGAGTTTAGATAATGTTCTGGGTGTAGCTGGTGCAGCTGGAGATCACTATGGTTTATTAGTATTTGGTTTAGCTCTATCAATAGTTTTAATGGCTACAGCTGCAAACTTAATATCCAGATGGATTCAAGAATATAAATGGATTGCTTGGGCAGGGTTATTGGCTATTCTTATAGTTGCAATAGAGTTGATTTACACCGATATTAAAATATTATTTTTATAATGTATCTTCAAAAAATTAATCTTAAAAATAAATATGCATTGGTTACGGGTGCTGGTAAAGGCTTGGGTAGAGCATGTGCTTTGGCTATGGCAGAAGCAGGCGCAACAATTATAGGTTTAAGTAGAACGCAATCAGATCTCGATAAATTAGAAAGAGATATAAAAAAGATAAAAGGAAAAATTGTTAAAATACAATGTGATGTAATGAATTATGAAGATTTAAAAAATAAATTAGAAAAAATTAAAATCATTGATATTTTAGTTAATAATGCGGGAACAAATATTCCTGAAACTTTTGTCAATATAAAACAATCAAGCATGAACTACTTAGTAGATCTTAATTTAAAAGCAGCTTTTAATGTTGCTCAACTAGTAGTAAAAAAAATGCTTAAAAATAAAAAAAGACCTGCTTCTATTATCAATATGTCATCTCAACTTGGACATGTAGGCTGCGAGGGTAGAAATGTTTATAATATGACAAAATTTGGTATAGAGGGCTTAACTAAAGGCATGGGAGTTGAATTAGCTAAAAATAATATACGAGTTAATACAGTAGCACCAACATTTGTTGCTACACCAATGGTTAAAAAATTTTTTAAAAATAAAAAATTCAAAAAATCAGCCTTGGACAGAATTCCTATAGGTAAACTAGCTACCGAAAGTGATGTGGCAACTACTGTTTGCTTTTTAGCTTCATCAGCATCCTCAATGATTACTGGTACTTCAATATTAATAGATGGTGGATGGACAGCTCAGTAATTAAAAAATTAATTTTATTTTTTTTTATTATCTTTAATACCTCGGCAAATTCTATTGAATTCAAAGGAGATTTTTTTCAAGGTCATTTTGTATTGGGTAAAACTAATTCAGGTGCAGAAATTTTAATAGATAAAAAAAAAATTAATGTTTCAGAAGACGGTTACTTTGTATTTGGTATAGATAGAGATAGAAAATATGATTTAGTAATCACTGAAATTTTTAATGGAAAAAAAAATAAGATTACCAAAAAAATTTTAAAGAGAGACTATAATATTCAAAGAATTGATGGTCTTCCTGAAAGTAAAGTAACACCTCCTGAATCGGTTTATAAAAGAATTAAAGAAGAAAATAATAAAATAGGTGAAGCAAGAGCAATAAATTCAAGTTTGAATTTTTTTAAAGATACTTTCATTATGCCGGTAAATGGTGTTATTAGTGGTGTTTATGGCAGTCAAAGAATTTTAAACGGAATACCTAAGTGGCCACACTATGGAATAGATATAGCTGCAGAAAAAGGAACCAAAATCAAATCTTCCGCAACAGGCATAGTTACTATGGCTGAACCAGATCTATATTACACCGGTGGAACAATTATAATGGATCATGGACATGGTATTTCTACTATATATTCACATCTAGATGAACTGTATGTAAAAGTTGGAGATAAAATTTCACAAGGTGATATTATAGGAACAGTTGGTTCAACTGGAAGGTCTACTGGACCACATTTAGATTTTAGAATTAATTGGTTTCAAACAAGACTTGACCCTATGTCAGTATTAAAATAAATAGTTTTCATGGCAACTACATTAATAGAAAAAACAGCTAACAAACTTGTTGATGCTTTTATTAATAATAAAATTATTGCACCACTACCATCAAAATTTACCAGAAAACTTAAAGATGCAGAAATTTTAAGAAGATTATGTGAGAGTAAAGTAAACGATGAAATTATAGGATTTAAAGCTGCAGGCACTGCCATTCCTGTAATGAAAAAATTAAAAGAGAAAGAACCTTTCTATGCATCAATATTTAAAAGAAATTTTTTAAAATCAGGAAAAAAAGTTAAAATTAATAAATCCACATTAGGTATAGAGTTAGAGGTTTGCTACTTAATAAAAAAAAACTTTTTTAACTCTAAAGAAAAAGTTTCTTTTGGTAATATTTCAAAATACATATCTCATATCGCTCCTGTAATTGAAGTTGTGGGTTACAGACAAAGAAAACAAGGCATCTCTTCTTTTGGAGATTTGTGCAGTGATTTTGGCGCGAATGTTAAATTTTTAATTGGTAAAAAAATTAAATATAAAAAAATAGATATTGGAAATTTAAAAACTAACATTTTTAATAAGAAAATTGGTCAAAGTGTGAACGGTCATACTAATACTGTATTTATAAATCCTCTAAATTCATTAAAATTCGTTTTAAATAAAATTAGAAAAGATAAAATTAATTTAGATAAAGATTTCTATGTGTTTACGGGTTCTACAGTAGGTGTGGTTCCAATTCAAGGTAAAGGAATTTATACTGGAAAAATTGATAAATTAGGATCTGTAAAAGCTGCTATTATTTAAATTTCAAATTTAGCTCTAAATCTTTCGTACATTAATCTAGTCTTAACGCCTAAGTTCAAAATTGGTTGTGGCGGTAGCCAAGTAGGTTTATTTCTTGCTTCAATAGTTTCTATTTCTTTGGAATGTTCATTGCTAGCTTTGATTGCAATTTGCTCACCAAATAAGGTGCCTACACCAATACCAGATCCATTATAACATCCTGCCACATAAACGTTGTTATCAATTTTTTCAAAAATTTGTGAACTATTCCTACTTCTTGAAACAATACCAGACCAAGTGGATTGAATTATATTATCTGGTAATTGAGGAAATCTTTTCTTTAAACCAATTTTTTGTATCTTTGCTCTGTTATTCAATTCTATTTTTGACATCTTAAAAGGATCGTGAATTTCAGCTGTATTTCTTATCAAAATTCTTCTATCTTTTGTCATCCTGACAGTTGCCCCCATTGGTCTAACTGGTAACACACCCCATTCTTTAGGCTCACCCATTAACTTAAATTCTTGATCTGACAATCGTCTAGTCATACTTGCAGTTAAAGTTATTGGAAAGTTATAATTAGTTTTGATCCCTAAAGATTTTAGAAACCCATTAGTTGCAAAAATAATCTTTTTACATCTTACTGATCCACTTGAAAAATTTGCCAATATTGAATCTTTTTTTTTAGTCCAATCTAATAATGTTGAGTTTTCAAATAAATTAATATTGGTTGATAAAGTATCAACCATTGCTCTTGCTAGTTTAGCAGGATGTATAAGAATTCCACCTTTAGTTTTAAGTGCAACATTATAAAATTTTGTACCAAGTCTTTTAGCCAATTCGTCTTTATAGAGAATTTCATGATCAAAATTTAATTTTTCTAAAAGATCTGAAAAACCAGATAAGATTTTTAAATCTTCAGTATTTGATGAAGCAAAATATTTTCCACAATCATTCCAATCACAATCAACTTGATACTCTTTTATAAATTTTTTTACTACTTCTATCCCTAAATTATAAATATCAGCTTTTTTTTTATAATTACTTAATTCTTTGTTGGAGGTAAAACCATCATTTAATGTTGTATCAACAAGATAGCCTGAATTTCTACTACTGGCACCCTCACCTGCTAGCTGAGAATCGGTAATAATTATTTTATGTGCTGGATGTAATTGGGATAATTTTCTTGCTGCTGATAATCCAGTATAACCTGCACCGATGATTAACCAATCACAATCCTCATTTGTAGATAGTGACTTTATATTTGTTCTTGGGTTAAGATCATTTATCCACCCACAATTATTATCATTAACTACATGCATGCAGCTAAATTATTATACTTTCTAAAATCAAATACTATGATGTCAAAGAAGGTTGCTTTTTCATATCCTCTTTTTTAATACCAGCAATCCTCACTGGTTTTTTCATAGCATCTCTTCTAAATGGTTCCCCTAATTCTTGATTTAAAATTACTTCAATAAATGTAGTTATTCCTTTTTTTTGGTCTTCGCATGATTGTTTAATTGCATCAGTGGTTTCTTGCATAGTTCTCACGGTTATTCCTTTTAAACCACATGCATCAGCTACTTTTGCATAACTTAATTTTGGATCAAGCTCAGTGCCGACAAAATTATTATCAAACCACAGTGTCGTATTTCTTTTTTCTGCACCCCATTGATAATTTCTAAATATAACCATAGTTATTGCTGGCCACTCTTCCCTTGCGCATGAACTCATTTCATTCATACTTATGCCAAAAGCGCCGTCTCCAGCGAATCCAATTACTGGTGTATCTGGACAACCAATTTTTGCTCCCAAAATTGAAGGGAAACCATAACCACAAGGACCAAATAAACCTGGGGCTAAATATTTTCTAGGTTTTTCAAATGTAGGGTATGCATTTCCAATAGCACAATTATTTCCAATATCACTTGATATGATTACATCATCAGGCATACCAGCTTGAATAGCTCTCCACGCTTGTCTTGGAGACATTCGGTCAGCATCTCTTTCTCTAGCTTCCTTATTCCAAACTGTGCCTTCATCATCATCTTCATGATCTAAACTTGATAATTTTTGTAACCAAGCTGATTTTGTTTGGTGAATTAAATCTTTTCTAGATTGTCTATCAGTATCCCCTGCATTAGCTGAAAGATTTGATAAAATTTGACTTGCAACTAATTTAGCATCGCCACAAATACCAACTGTTACTTTTTTTGTTAGACCAATTCTATCCGAGTTAATATCTACTTGAATTATACTTGCATTCTTTGGCCAATAATCCATTCCATAGCCTGGCAATGTCGAAAATGGATTTAATCTAGTTCCTAATGCTAAAACAACATCAGCTTTAGCTATAAGTTCCATTGCGGCTTTTGAACCATTATATCCTAATGGACCACACGCCAGTGGATGACTTCCTGGAAAACTATCATTGTGTTGATATCCAGAACAAACTGGAGCATCTAATTTTTCAGCTAATTTTTTAGTTTCTTCGATAGCACCAGCAATTACTACTCCTGCTCCTGATAAAATAACTGGAAATTTTGCATCAGATAAAAGTTTTGCAGCTTTTTTTATAGCCTCTGTACCACCTGCTTGTCTTTCAAGTCTTACAATTGGCGGTAGTTCGATATCAATAACTTGACACCAATAATCTCTAGGTACATTGATTTGAGCTGGAGCAGATCCTCTTATTGCTTTTTCAATTACTCTATTTAGTACTTCAGCCATTCTTGAAGGGTCTCTAACTTCTTCTTGATAACAAACCATGTCTTTAAATAAATTCATTTGTTCTACTTCTTGAAAACCACCTTGACCCA
>LIBV01000052.1 GCA_001438335.1 Pelagibacteraceae bacterium BACL5 MAG-120820-bin39 | reverse complement strand
AGTGTTTCTATCAGTTCATTTAAAGACTTTATCTCTAAATATTTTCTTTTGATCTCTTTTTTCACTCAACCATTTTACCAACTCTTTCACCACCAAATAAATGAAAATGAAGGTGAGGCACCTCTTGACCACCATGACTACTTATATTGGTTAATGCTCTATAACCATTGCCTACTTCTGTTGAAATACCAAGCTTTTTTGCCACCAAATTAATACCTTTAAATAAGCCCACCATCTCTTCAGAGGATGCCTTTAAAGCAAAGTCATCTAAATCAATATATTTTCCTTTAGGAATCACTAAAGCATGAATTTTCTTTTGAGGATTAATATCATAAAAAGCTAAAACAAAATTATCTTCATAAATTTTTTTACAAGGAATTTCTCCTCGTAATATTTTAGCAAAAATATTATTATCTTCGTAACTCATTTCTTTCTTTTTTCAAGTTCAGACATAACATCTTCAATCTTTATTTCATTGGCTTCTAAATAAATTAACAAATGATAAAAAACATCCGCAGCTTCATGAATTTTATTTGAATTTTCTTCTACTGCTTCAATCAATTCATCAATTTCTTCTAATACCTTTGCCCTACTTAATGATTTATCGGATAACAACTGATTTGTGTAAGAACCATTTATAGGTGTTTTTTTTCTTTCTCTAGCAAGATTTATTAAATTTTCTAAAGTATTTAACATATTAAATTCTAACAGGAATTCCTTTTAAATCCAAATATTCCTTCGCTTGCATTATAGAATATGTTCCATAATGAAATATCGATGCTGCAAGTACTGCACTAGCATTACCTATTTTTATTCCATCAACTAAGTGATCTAAATTTCCAACACCTCCAGATGCAATAATTGGTATATTAATTTTTGAAGAAATATTAGACATTAACTCAATATCATAACCTATTTGAGTTCCATCTCTATCCATAGAAGTAACCAGCAACTCTCCTGCCCCACAATCTTCCATTTTTTTTGCAAATTCTATCGCATCAATACCTGTTTTATTTCTACCTCCGTGAGTAAAAATTTCCCATTTATTATTATTTTTTTTTGCATCAATCGCAACTACTATGCACTGAGATCCAAATTTTCTTGAACTCTCAACAATTACTTCTGAATTTTGTACAGCTGCAGTATTTATTGATACTTTATCTGCACCACAATTTAATAATTTACTAATATCATCAACGTTTTTTATGCCACCTCCGACTGTTAAAGGCACAAAACATTTTTTAGAAGTTCTCTCTACCACATCATAAATTGTATCTCTATTTTCATTTGAAGCAGTAATATCTAAAAAACAAATTTCATCAGCACCACCATCACTATAAATTTTGGCTTGCTCAACAGGGTCCCCTGCATCTTTTAAATCAACAAAATTAATACCCTTCACGACACGCCCATTTTTTACATCTAAACAAGGTATTATTCGATTTTTAAGCATCTATTTCACCAGCTAATTGCTCAAGTTTAATATCACCATCATAAATAGCCTTTCCAACTATTATACCTTCAATGTTTTTATTTAAGCTTTTTGCTTTTTTAACATCATCAATTGAAGACACGCCACCAGAAATAATTACTGGACAATTTGATATATCGGCTACTTTAGAAGTTTCTTCAAAATTTGGGCTTTGCTTCATTCCATCTCTATTAATATCAGTATAGATTAATCTACTTGCCCCATAATCATTTACCTCTTTAAGGTAATCCAAAGTTAATTGGTTTGAATTTTCTTTCCACCCAGAAACAGATAGATATCCATCCTTAGCATCTAAGCCTAAAGCAATTTTATTAGGAAATTTTTCACACGCTTCTTTTAAAAAGTTTTTATTTTTTATAGCAGCACTACCTAAAATAACTTTTTCTACACCAGCATCAGCATATTTTTTAATACTATCAATACTTCTAACACCACCACCTACTTCGATTTTAAAATCAAATTTATGAACTATTTCTTGAATAAGATCTAGGTTGATGGTCTCACCTGTTAAGGCTCCATCAAGATCAACAATATGTAAATTTTTAAAACCATGCTCTTTATATATGCTAGCTTGTTCAACTGGTGACATTTCGTATTCTGTTTTGTTATTAAAGTCTCCTTTAACTAACCTCACACACTTTTTATCTTTAATATCAATTGCTGGAAAAATTTTCATTTTATAAATTAATAAAGTTGTGGATAATTTGTAATCCAATTTTATCACTTTTTTCTGGGTGAAATTGAGTTCCAAAAATATTTTCTTTTTCAATAGCACAAACAATTTTAGACGAGTAATCTGTTGTTGCAGAAATTACATTTTTATCCTCTGGTATAAATTCATAACTATGAACAAAATACATGTGAGAATCATTTTCTATATTTTCAAAAATTTTACTATGCTTAACTATATTAATTTGATTCCAGCCAATATGAGGAAGTTTGTACTTTCCGTTCTGATTATCTATTTTTGATACCTTTCCAGATATCCATCCCAGTCCTTTTGTTTCTATTTCTTCATAACCAATATCTGCAAACATTTGTAAACCAACACAAATTCCTAGAAGAGGTTTTTTATTAGTGACTGCAAACTCATTAAGTGTCTCCACTATGCCATCTATGTCATTTAATGCTTCAATGCAGCTCTTAAATGATCCCTGCCCCGGCAAAACTAATTTATCACTTAACTTAATCTTATTTAAATCCGAAGTTACTTTAATATTAACTTTATCTTTAGCGACTTCTTTAAAGGAATTTATTACAGAGCTGATATTTCCTGAATTATAATCAACAATTGTGACATTCATTAAACTTATAATGAGCCTTTAGTTGATGGAATACTTTTCTTGCTTCTGGGATCCATCTCTAAAGCTGCTCTTAATGACTTGGCTAAAGCCTTATAACAAGACTCGATAATATGATGGCTATTATCTCCATAGATATTTTCAACATGTAGAGTAATGCCCGCTGCTTGTGAGAAAGCTTGAAACCATTCTTTAAATAATTCGGTATCCATCTCACCAAGTTTCTCAACTTTTAATTTTACTCTCCAAATTAAATATGGTCGATTTGAAACATCGATTGCAACTCTTGTAAGAGTTTCATCCATTGGAATAATTGTATGAGCATATCGCCTTATACCAACAAATTTTTTTGCGGCTTTTTTTAAAGCTTCTCCAATTGCTATACCCGTATCTTCTGTTGTATGGTGCAAGTCTATGTGGGTATCTCCTTTTGCTTTAACTTTTAAATCAATCAAAGAATGTTTAGAAAGTTGTTCCAACATATGATCTAAAAAACCTATTCCAGTATCAATTTTATATTGACCCTTCCCATCAATATTAACTTCAACACTAATGCTGGTTTCTTTTGTTTTTCTTGAGACTTTTCCTTTTCTAGCCATATATTCGAAAGGTATATATAGATTATTCAATGATATCAATATTAGTAATTACTACTTGAAGAATAAAAATTAATAGCCATTTATAAATTATGACAACAATAGTATTGGTAAGAAAAAATAATGAAGTTGTAGTGGCTGGTGATGGTCAAGTAAGTATGGGCAACACTGTAGTTAAAAGTACAGCTTCCAAAGTTAGAAAAATTGAGAAAAGAGATGTAGTCGCAGGTTTTGCAGGATCAACTGCGGATGCTTTAGCTCTATTTGAGAGACTTGAAGCTAAAATAGAAAAACATGCGGGCAATTTATCGAGAGCAGCAGTAGAGCTAGCTAAAGATTGGCGAACTGATAAATATTTAAGAAGACTTGAAGCATTGATGGCTATTGGTGATAAAAATAATAGCTATATCATTTCTGGAACAGGTGATGTTTTAGAACCTGAGGGAGATGTAATTGGAATTGGTTCAGGTGGAAATTATGCTTTAGCCGCTGGCAAGGTATTAATGGAAACTGATTTAAACGCAGAAGAGATTGCAAGAAAATCAATCAAAATTGCTTCGGAAATTTGTGTTTTCACAAATAACAATGTGAGTATAGAAAAAATATAATGGAAAATTCAAACGTTACGCCTTTGGTACCAAAAGAAAAAAAAACCGAAAAAAATTCTTTAGTCAGCTCTTTATCTCCAAGAGAAATTGTTTCTGAACTTGATAGATTTGTGGTTGGACAAAACCAAGCTAAAAGAGCTGTAGCAATAGCACTGAGAAATAGATGGAGAAGACAGGCATTAAAAGGTGAAATGAAAAATGAAGTTTTGCCTAAAAATATATTAATGATAGGGCCCACAGGCGTTGGAAAAACAGAGATTTCTCGAAGACTTTCAAAATTAGCAGAAGCACCTTTTGTAAAAGTTGAAGCAACAAGATTTACTGAAGTTGGATATGTTGGAAGAGATGTTGAGCAAATTATAAGGGACTTAGTTGAAATTGCTATTTCAATGGAAAAAGTAAAAAAAAGAAAAGAAGTTTATGCTAAAGCACAAAAGCTAGCAGAAGAAAAAGTTCTAGATGCCCTAGTTGGGGCAAAGGCAAGTTTAGCGACAAGAGAAAGTTTTAGAAAAAGATTACGAAGTGGAGATTTGGATGATAACGAAATTGAAATATCCGTAAGTGAAAGTGGAAATAGTGGAGCTTCTTTTGAGATACCAGGAATGCCAGGAGCCAATATTGGCATGATTAATATTGGAGATATGCTTAGTAAATCAATGGGCAATAAAGAAAAAAAGAAAAAAATGAATGTTAAAGAGTCTCACGAAATTTTAATAAACGAAGAGTCTGATAAATTAATAGAACAAGATAAAATTATTAAAGCAGCAAAATCATCAACTGAAAATAATGGTATCGTTTTTCTTGATGAAATTGATAAAATTTCTGCAAGAACAGACCGAATTGGTGGTGATGTTTCTAGAGAAGGTGTTCAAAGAGATTTATTACCTTTAATTGAGGGAACTACAGTGAGTACTAAATATGGACCAATTAAAACTGATCACATCCTATTCATAGCTTCAGGTGCATTCCAACTGGCAAAACCATCAGATCTATTACCAGAACTACAAGGAAGATTACCAATTAGAGTTGAGCTAGAAGCTTTAACAAGTGATGATTTTAAAAGAATTTTAAAAGAACCTGATTTTAGTTTGATTAAACAATATGTGGCTCTTTTAAAAACTGAAAATGTAGAGTTAGAGTTTTCTGAAGATGGCATTGATACTATTGCCAATATCGCTTCAGAGGTAAATGCTTCTGTTGAAAATATTGGGGCACGAAGGTTGCATACAATAATTGAAAAAATTTTAGATGATATTAGTTTTACAGCTACTGATAGATCGGGTGAAAAAATAATTATCAATAAAGAATATATAAATAATAATTTAAAAGATCTTACAAAGAACTCTGATTTATCAAAATTTATTCTTTAAGATTATTTAGGTTTTTTTAAAAAAATATAAAAAGCTCCTGACCCACCATCTTCAATTTTAGCCTCGCTAAATTCATATATTTTATTCATTAAATTTTTATCGTTTTTTATAAATTCTGGAACAGAGTGTTTTAAAATACTTAAATCTTTAGAAACATAAGGATTTTTCTCATTTTCTGAGTGTAAACCTTTGCCAGTCACTACAATTAACTTATTTATTCCTGCTATATAACTTTGACTGATAAAATCACTTATTTTTTGGTTGGCTTGATCTAGTGTGTATCCATGAAGATCTATAGATCTAACTTTTTGTCTATAAATTTTTTTTAGATTGATATCTTTATTTTGAAGTTTTTCTTTTTTGGAGAGAAAATTTTCCCAATCTTGTTTATCTTTTTCTGAAATTTTATCGTTCAATTAAGTTAAAGTGTCTACTAATTGCCAATTAGGATTTTTAGAGCTTATATTTCTCGAAAAAATCCAGGTATCATAAATTTTTTTAACTTTCTCTGGATCACCAGAAATAATCTTTTTATCTTTATCTCTAATACAAGTTATAATTTCTGCCACAAAATCAACAGTAACTTCTAAAATTTTATCTATCTGTTTGTGCTCTTTAATTATAGCCGATTCAATTCCTATAAAAGTAATCTCAGCAGAATATTGTTTCTCATTTCTTTCTAATAAAGCATTATTAAATTGATCTAAAATTTTTTTACTTAATAAGGGTTTGCTAGTAGTGAGTTTATTATCATTATCACTAAAATCAGTTATAATTGTTTCGTAAGCTATTTTTGCACCTTTTAAAAATTCTTTTTGCGCCGTGTCATCAAAAATTTCATTAGATTTTATTTTTTTTTCAATATTTACATTTTTTAAAATTTCCTCAAATTGAGGGGCCGATTTTCCATCAAAGCCTGTTCTTTTTCCCAATATTCCTCTTAATCTCAAAAAAATAAAGCCAGCAATCATTGCTAGCAAAATGATATCAATATACTCAAAACTATAATTCAT
>LIBV01000051.1 GCA_001438335.1 Pelagibacteraceae bacterium BACL5 MAG-120820-bin39 | reverse complement strand
ATACCGAAACCAAGGGTGGCAACTCTTAGAAAAATCAATAAAATCAACACTTCTGAGCTAATTGATGAAGGTATAATATTGTGGTTTCCTGCCCCTGAGAGCTACACAGGTGAGGATATGGCAGAAATCCAGGTACATGGTAGTAAAGCAGTAATTGACGCTATACACACTTCTCTCTCAGAAATTAAAAATTGTCGTTTAGCGGAACCAGGTGAATTTACAAAATTAGCATTTCAAAATGGAAAAATAAATCTACTAAAAGCAGAGAAAGTATTGCTGATTTAATTTCTTCTGAAACAGAAATTCAAAGGCAGCAAGCTATACGAATAATGAGTGGCAAGACAGCTGATGAGTTTAATTTTCTAAGAGAAAAGTTGTTAAAAATTTTATCTTATGTTGAAGCAAAAATAGATTTTCCAGATGAAGATTTGCCTGAAAATATTTTGGAACAAATTAAAAAAAATTCGGATGAAGTTATAAATAAAATTAAAAAAATTTTAGATGATCAAAAGGTTGGTGAGAGAATTCGAGAAGGTTTTAAAATTGCAATTGTTGGACCAGTCAATGCAGGTAAATCAAGTTTAATAAATTATTTTGCAAACAGAGATGTCGCCATAGTTTCCGAAACCGCAGGAACAACCAGGGATGTAATTGAAACTCATTTAAATATAGATGGTTATCCAGTTATAATTTCTGATACCGCTGGCATAAGAGAATCAAAAAATGAAATTGAACAAAAGGGAATTAAACTATCTTTAAAAAAAGCAGTAGAGGCCGATCTTAAGTTGGTTGTGGTAGATGCCAAAACTGTTGATTTTACTGGTATTTTAAAGGATTTATTAGATCAAAATGCTATCTTAGTTTTAAATAAATCTGATCTTATTTTTAAAGATTTGGAAGAAGAATTAAAAACATTTGATCATGTTTTAATTTCAATTAAAGAAAATAAGAATTTAGATAAATTAATTTTAAAAATAAAAAATAATTTAAAAAATAAATTTATCTCAAGTGAAGATATTTTAATTACAAGAGAAAGACATAGACAACACCTCATGCAGTGCCTGGAACATCTTAATAATTTTAATGATAAAAATGATATTGAAGATTTTGATAAAGCGGCAGAGGATCTTAGGTTGGCAACGAGACATCTTGGAATGATTGTGGGCAAAGTAGATGTTGAAGAAATTTTAGGTAGTATCTTTAAAGATTTTTGTATAGGCAAATAAGCCAGTATTTTCAACACTTTTTTTATATTTTAAGGTAAAAATTGATGATTTAATTATTCATTTTGAGCTAAGCATACATAACTTGTAAATTTAATAATCGGTTATAAATTTAGCTTATGAAGAATGATTTATCATTTGATGTTGTTGTAATTGGTGGTGGTCACGCTGGATGTGAGGCTGCGGCAGCATCAGCCAGATTGGGTGTAAACACTGCCCTATTCACTCACAAAATAGAAACTATAGGTGAGATGTCATGTAATCCAGCCATAGGTGGTTTGGGTAAAGGTCATTTAGTTAGAGAGATAGATGCCCTCGATGGTGTAATGGGAGAGGTTGCAGACAAATCAGGAATACAATTTAGATTATTAAACAGAAGTAGAGGACCAGCTGTTAGAGGACCGAGAACTCAATCAGATAGATCATTATATCGTAAATTTATGCAAGAAAAATTGCTAAACTATTGTAATTTAAGTGTTTTTTCTGATCCTATAATAAAGTTTATTTTTAATAAAAATACTATAAGTGGTTTTGAAACTGAAAGTGGAAAAAAAGTATTATGCTCAAAATTAATATTAACAACAGGTACATTTCTTAATGGTTTAATACATATTGGTGATGAGAAAATTCCTGCGGGGCGTTATGAGGAAAAACCTTCGACAGGTTTAACCGAACAATTAGCAAAATATAATTTTAAAATTGGAAGATTAAAAACTGGAACACCACCAAGATTAGATTCAAGAACAATTAATTATCAAAACTTAGAAGAACAGTTCGCGGATGATGATCCTTATTTTTTTTCTTTCTTAACAAAAAAAAATATTAACAAACAAGTTTCATGTCGTATGACCTATACAAATGAGAAGGTTCACAAGATAATAGAAAAAAATTTATCTAAGAGCGCCATGTACTCTGGAAGCATAAAGGGAATTGGCCCAAGATATTGTCCATCTATTGAAGATAAGATTGTAAAGTTTGCAGATAAGATGCGTCATCAGATATTTTTGGAACCAGAAGGCTTAAATGATCACACAATTTACCCAAATGGGATATCAACATCTTTACCAGCAGATATTCAGCAAGAAATATGTAATAATATCAATGGTTTAGAAAATGTAACTATAATAAGACCAGGATATGCAATAGAATATGACTACATAGACCCTAGAGAGCTATTTTTAACCCTTGAAACTAAGAAAATTGCTAATCTTTATTTGGCTGGCCAAATTAACGGAACCACTGGATATGAAGAGGCAGCTGCCCAAGGTTTAATAGCTGGAGTTAATGCAGCTTTATCATTTAAAAAACTTGAACCTTTTATATTGGACAGATCAGACGCGTACATTGGTGTTATGATAGATGATCTTGTTACTAAAGGTGTAGCTGAACCATACAGAATGTTTACATCTAGGGCAGAATATAGATTAACTCTTAGAGCAGATAATGCTGACCAAAGATTAACTGAAAAGGGAATATTTATTGGATTAGTTGGTATTGATAGAAAAAATATATATAGAGAGAAACAAGAAAAAATAGATAAAGTTTCAAAAATTATGTCTAAATCTTATATTTCTCCAACCAAAGCTAATTTTTTTGGAATAAAAATAGCTAAAGATGGTGTTTTAAGGTCTGCAAATGAAATATTAACTCAAAAAGAAGTTAATATGGATAAAATAAGAGAAATATGGAGAGAAATACCATTATTTGACAAAGAGATTGATGAGCAAATTGAAATAAACTCTCATTATAGAGGTTATTTGAAGAAACAAAATGCTGATATTTTAGCATTTAAGAGAGATGAAAATATGATAATTCCAGATAAAATTGATTATGATAGTTTGGCCGGTCTTTCAAAAGAAGTAAAATCGAAATTTAAGCTTATAAAACCAAAAACAATGGGACAAGCATTAAGAATTGATGGAATTACTCCAGCAGCTGTATATATTTTGTTGTCACATGTAAAAAGAAAGTCTATTAAGCATATAGCTTAATGGATCAAGAAATAATAAATTCATATTCGAAAATTAATAGTTTAAATGTTTCACGTGAAACATTTATAGACTTTGAAGAATTTATATCTTTGGTTAATAAAAAAAATAAAGAAATTAACTTAATTAGTAAAAAAACAGGGGAAAATATTGAAATAAGAGAGAGACATGTTATTGATTCAGCACAAATTATTGATTTTATTGATTTAAATAGTATTTCTATAACAGATTTAGGAAGTGGGAGTGGAATGCCAGGGATAATTATAGCAATAATGTTAAAAAATATGAAAAAAGATATAAAAATTAATTTATATGAAAAAAGTCACCATAAAGGCCATTTTTTGAGAGAGGTATCAAAAAAATTAAACTTAAAAACAGAAGTTTTCCAAAAAAATATTTTTGAATTAAATAATTTGAAAACTGGAACCATAATGTCACGAGCATTTAAACCAATGCCAATAGTTTTGGATTTAGTTTATAAAAATTTTTCAAATTTTAAAAATTTAATTTTTTTTATGGGAGCCAATGGAAAAAAAATTTTTAAAGAAACTCTAAATGATTGGGATTTAGAATACTTAGAAAAAAAAAGTTTAACTAACGAAGATTCATTTTTATTGAACATTAAAAAAATTAAAAAAAAAATTAAAAAAAATTAAGATGCAAATAATTTCTGTAATAAATCAAAAGGGTGGGGTAGGAAAAACAACAACAGTTATAAATCTTGCTGCTGGATTATCTCAACAAGATAAAAAAATATTAGTTGTAGATTTGGATCCTCAAGGCAATGCTACCACAGGACTTGGGCTTTCAAATTTAGGAGCATCTGAGGATACAATCTATGGAGTGCTGAATGGCACAAAACAGATTTCAGAGGTAATTAAAAAAACAGAATTTAAAAACTTAGACATAGTAACTTCAAATGTTGATTTATCCGGGCTAGAAGTTGAAACAGCTGGCGATAGTAATAGGGCATTTATTTTAAAGCTTAAATTAACCGCATATTTAAATAATTCTAGAGGATCGTATGATTATATACTAATTGACTGCCCTCCTTCCCTGAGCTTACTTACAGTGATGGCTTTGGTGTCCTCAAACTCATTAGTTGTACCTTTGCAGACTGAATTTTTTGCTTTAGAGGGACTTACACAGCTTATGAAAACAATTGAAAGAGTAAAAATTAGTTTAAATCCCGAACTTAATATTAGAGGGATACTTTTAACAATGTACGATAAACGAAATAAGCTTTCATCTCAGGTTGAAAAAGAAGCTAGAGACTATTTTAATGAAAAAGTTTACTCTACCGTGATCCCAAGAAATGTCAGGCTGTCAGAAGCACCCTCTCACGGTATGCCAGTTTTAATGTATGATAAATTATGTCCGGGAAGCAAATCATATTTTAGTTTTACACATGAATTTATTAATCAAGAGACAAACATGGGAGGTGTAGCATAATGGATGCAAATAAAATTAAAAAAGGTTTGGGTAGAGGATTATCTTCTTTAATAGGAGAAACTAAAATTGAGTCCCAAAAAAATAAATTGGCAATTATTGAAATAATTCCAAATAAATTTCAGCCTAGAAAAAACTTTGATGAAGAAAATTTAAACGATCTTGTTAACTCAATTAGAGAGAGAGGAATTATTCAGCCTATTATAGTCAGAAAATCAGAAGATCAGATTTCAAAATATGAAATAATTGCAGGGGAGAGAAGGTGGCTTGCTGCACAAAAAGCTGGCCTTCATGAAGTTCCAGTTGTTATCACCGAAGCAGATGATTTAAAAAGTTTAGAATTTGCAATTGTTGAAAATGTTCAAAGACATGATCTTAACCCTTTAGAAGAAGCTCAGGGATATCAAAGGTTAATTAATGAGTTTTCATATGATCAAGAGAAAGTTTCAAAATTTATTGGAAAAAGCAGAAGTCATGTAACTAATTGTTTGAGAATATTATCTTTACCTGATGAGGTTTTAAAATTAGTTGAAGATAAAAAACTTACCAGTGGACATGCAAAAATTTTAGTTGGATTAGATAATGCTAGTTTTGTTGCAAATAAAATTGTAGATAAAAAACTCTCAGTTAGGCAAGCCGAAGCTTTTGTCAAAATATTTAAAAAAAAAACAAACTACACCAAACAAAAAGATCCAAACCTAAGTTATCTTGAGGATTCTATAACCAACAAAATAGGATTAAATGTTTTAATAAAAAATAAAAAAAATAATAAAGGACAGATAATAATTGAGTATAAAGAATTAGATCAATTAAATAAAATAGTTGATATTATTAAAAATAATTATTAGGCCTTAGGAGAAATTTGCTCGAATATAAAGTTCATCAATATACTTAAAGAGGATTGAGAATTCTTTTTTAGCTCTAATTCTACTTGGTTGATATTTGATATGAGTTTTTTAAGGATATCTGGTTTCCACCTTTGAAGTTGGAGCTTAACTGCTTCTTTCTCTTTCCAAAAAATAGGTGGTTTAGCTTCTGCAACAGTCATTTCTAAGTTATTATTTTTTGCGTAATTATTGGCTAATTTAAGTATTTTTTTTGTTTTTGTTAGAAAAGTTCTTATTATTATTATGCAGTCTTCATTATTAAAGTTATTTTCGTTAAGAATTAGTGACACCTTTTTTGAATTATTAATCAAACAACTATCTACTAGTTCAGAAACGCCGTGGTTTTCTATTAAATTTATTAGTTTTGACAACTCGTAAGTTTCAATATTTTTTTTTTTATATAAAAATAATTCGATTTTACTTAATTCATTTTCTAAAAACTCTCTATCACCATTACATTTATTGATGATTAAATTTATATTCGATTGGGATATTGAAATTTTTTTTTCTCTAAAAAATTTATTAGCTAAAAAAGACAAGGTTTGAGTTGTATCAGGATAAAATGGTACAAGATTAATTCTTTTTCTTTTTCAAAGAAACTTCTTAGTTTTGATTTTTTTTCTAAGCTTTCTGAATTAATTATAAGTATTAATCCATTAATTTTTTTATCATAAATACTTTCTATGTTTTTTAATATTTTGTCAGTTGCTTGATTAATTATGATAAGTTTTTTATTACTAAAAAGTGAGCTAGATAATATTTCATCTATAAATAATTCTTGATTCTCCAGTATCTGTTTTTCATCTAATTTTTGGATTTCTATATTTTTATTTTTTGAAGTGATTTTAGA
>LIBV01000050.1 GCA_001438335.1 Pelagibacteraceae bacterium BACL5 MAG-120820-bin39 | reverse complement strand
TTTAAAATTTGAGGACAAAACTGAAAGTAAAAAAAAATCTTATTTTGAAATAATATTTGTAACCATAATTAAGATTAATGAAGAAATTACCGAAAAGAAAGAATTAGAGAAAATAATATTATGTGATGTGCAAACAAAAATATACCCTGACTTAGAAAAAACATTTTTAGATCTTCTGCATAATTCGGGGTATCCAGGTATTCAATTTCAAAAAAAAATAGACTTTGAAAATTTATATAATCAAAGATTTAATTAAAATAATTTTTCTTTAAGTTATTGTTAAGATATTCTTTATGTTTTTTAAGCTCATCTTCACTTGGTGTGATAACTTTTTTAAAATATAAAATGTTTTTATCACTTTTATCTTGAACAGAATTTTCACTATTTTTAAAATCAAGCCTTGGTTCTTTTTGATCTAATAAATTAATATAAACTTTGGACAATAAATCACAGTCTATTAAAGCGGTGTGTTTAGTTCTTTTTGTGTTGTCAATACTGTATCTTTTGCACAGAGCATCTAAGTTAATTGGAGAGCCTGGAAATTTATCTCTTGCCAAAGCTAAAGTATCAACGACTTCATTTTTGATTTTACTTTTACCTATTAAATTCAATTCATTATTTAGATGACTTAAATCAAATTCAGCATTGTGGATAACTAAACGTTTCCCATTAATAAAATCTAAAAATTTATCAGCAATTTCAATGAATTTTATTTGTTTGGATAAAAAATCATCTGTATACCCATGAACCTCTAAAGCTTTTTCTGAAACTTTAGTCTCTGGATTTAAGTAACAATGAAATGTTTTTTTTGTAGGAACTAAATTTTCTAATTCTATACAACCAATTTCAACTATTCTATGTCCGTCTCTGACCGAAATACCAGTTGTCTCTGTGTCTAAAACCACTTCTTTCACTTATTTAACTTTCTTTAAAATTTTTTTTATATTATTTTTTGCAGTTCTAATTTTATAATCATTTTTAATTATAAAATCTGATTTTTTTTTTTTATATTTTAATGGATATTGTAAAGATTTAAACTGATTAATTAAAGATAGATTAAAATTTTTTCTTTTTTTTAATTGTTTTAATATTTGTTTTTTTTCAGCATCAATAAAAATTATTATATCATTTTTCTTATTTAACTTATTTTCAAAATAAAGCGGTATATCTAGCACTACTAATTTTTTATTTTTATTTTTTTTTAAAAAAACATTTAATTTTTTTCGTACAATTGGATGAACTATGCTAGAAATTTTTTTTAAGTTATCTTTATCAGCCATGATCGATCCAATTAATTCTTCTTTTTTAATTGGAAAACTAGAAAAATGATTTGGGATTTTTTTTTTTATTTTTAAAAAACAACTTTTATTTTTTTTATAAATATCAGCAACTTCAAGATCTGCATTAAATACAGGGTAATTGAATAAATTTGATATGAATGATTTACCACTACCAATATCTCCAACCACCGCAAATCTAATCATTATTTAAAAATTCTAATAAATTATTGTCAATTTTAGGTAAAAAACCATGCCAAATTTCAAAAGCTTTTTGTGCCTGAAATAATAACATCATTTTGCCATTTATTATTTTGTGCCCTGATTGTTTAGCTTGTTCTAAAAATTTAGTAACTCGAGGGTTATAAATTAAATCATAAAAAATTTTAGGATTATTTAATTCCTCAAAATTAAAATTGATGTTGTCATCCTTATTCAATCCAAGACTGGTTGCATTAATTACAATATCAAAATCAGGTATTTGTCCCCACTCTACTATAATAATTTCTGGATATTGTTTTGTGATATGATCAGAGTTTTTTATCGTTCTATTTGACAAAAAAATTTGATTTATATTTAAATTTTTTAATGCTTTAATAATTGAAGGCACAACTCCACCTGCACCCAAAATAAAAGCTTTTTTATTTGCTATGTCGCAATTTTCATATTTTAGAGATAACTCAAATCCCTGAACATCGGTGTTATCACCGTAAATCAAATCTTCTTTTTTAAAAATTGTATTAACAGACGAAGTTTCTTTTGCAGTTTTAGATAAATTTTCAACAAATGGGATTACTTTTTTTTTAAATGGAACCGTCACGTTCATTCCCCAAATCTCACCAGATTTAATTTTGTGTAAAATTTCTTTAATTTGATCTGCCCTAGGTTGAAATTTTTCATAAATTGCATCTATATTATTTTGTTGAAACCAATAATTGTGTAATTTGGGAGACAAAGAATGGGAAATTGGACTTCCAATAATCAAGTGTTTTTTCATTCTATAAATTTTTTAAATATTCCTTAATTTTTTCAATTGGTAAGCCCATGATAGTATTTTCATTTCCCTCTATTTTTAAAAACAAATCTTTGCCGGCACCTTCAATTTGATAGACATTGTAAGCATATAAGGCCTTATCTGTTAATTTTGCCAAGTAATCCTCTAGTTCAAACATTTCAAAATTTTTCATAGTCAACTTTGCTTTATCTGAATAATGCCAAATCATTTTTCCATTTTTTGATAAACAAACAGAGCTAATTAAAAAATGATGCTTGCCGTTAAGTTTTTTTAATATTTCTAAAGCTTCACTTCTATTTTTGGGTTTTGAAATTATTTTGCCTTCTAAATCTATTACGCTATCAGCCCCCAAAACTATCTCATCAATTCTTTTAAGGCTAACCTTATTTGCCTTGAGTTCTGCTAAATTTTTAGAAATTATTTCTGGTGTTGCGCCTTCTTTAACTAAACTTTGTTTTACAGGTTCTTCGTCGACATTGGAGGGTTCGACTTCAGAATTAATACCATTTTTACTGAGAATTTGTCTTCTAATTTCACTCTTTGATGCAAGTATAATTTTATTTAGCATTATAAATTTCGTAAATTTTTATTATGGAAGCTGCTGTTTCCTCTACAGATTTTCGAGTAACGTCTATCACTGGCCATCTATATTTTTTAAATGTTTTTTTTGCTTCTTCTATTTCATATCTTATAGTGTCTATATCCACATATTTTGTGTTTTCTATTTCTTTTAAATTGGTTAATCTATTTTTTCTTATATCAACTAGTCTTTCTGGTTCAGCGGTTAGTCCAACAATACAATTCATATTTGGTAATTTTTTCAATTTTTCTGGAATTGATTTTTCATTTACCAGTGGAATATTTGAGGTTTTATAACCCTTATTAGCTAAGTAAATTGAGGTGGGTGTTTTACTTGTCCTACTAACACCTAATAAAATAATATCTGATTTTTCGATTTCATTTGTTAAATTTCCATCATCATGGTTCATCGTAAATTGAATTGCTTCTATTCTCTTATAGTACTCATCATTCAAAGCATGCTGACCACTTGGTTGGTGTGAAGCTTTTTGATTAAGAAGTTTAGAAAAGCTTAATATTAAATTTCCCAGAACACCAAAACATGGAATTTTTTTTTCGTCACTTTTGTTAGCAAGATATTTTGCTAAATTATTATCTACAATTGTGTATAAAATAATTGAATTCTTATTTTTTTTTGCATCATCTAAAATTTTTAATATTTGATTTTGAGTTCTAGTAAAAGAGTATGAATGAACTTTGTATTCTATATTAACAAATTGTGCTTTAAGAGCTAAAAATATTCTATCTAAGGTTTCTCCTGTAGAGTCAGAGATTAAATAAATTTGATATGTATTAATCATTAAATAAAATGTTAGTAACTTTGTATTATTTTAGCTTATTTATACAATTTTAGTATTTTGTTTTTAATGTTGTAAAACCTAGCTTTTATTAACAAAATTTTAAATGTGAATTAAGTTATTTTTCAAATGAATAACTAAACAAAATAGTGTTAATTTGCCTTATTTACTCACTTTTTTTAATATTTAAATGTTAATAAGTTGTTAATAAAATGTTATTTAAAATTAATCACCACTATTCACACTCTATAACACTAATACAATACTTATATATTTAATTATTATTATGTCTCCAATACATCAAACAATATTAAATAAAAAAACATCTAATCCTCCGATATGGATAATGAGACAAGCAGGAAGATATTTACCTGAATTTAGAAATATTAGAAAAGAAAATCCTGATTTTATTAAATTATGTTTAAATGAAAGTCTTTCCTCAGAAATTACATTACAACCTCTTAAGAGATTTAAATTGGATGCTGCAATAATTTTTTCAGATATTTTAATGATACCATACGCGTTGGATCAAAAAGTTGAATTTAAAAAAAACTTTGGTCCAATTTTAGGGGACTTTGATTTCAACCATTCATCACAAATTTCAGAAGAAAAGTTTTTTAACAATTTAAAACCAGTCTACAACGCAATTAATCTAGTAAGTAAAAACGAACTATTGAAAGAAAAAAACACAATTGGTTTTGTTGGAGCTCCTTGGACTTTGTTAGTCTATACAATAAACAAACAATCACCTAAAAAAAATATTAATAAAGATTTTTTTAAAAATGATTTATTAATAAAGGATATTTTAAACCTTCTAATAAAATTTACAAAAATACACATTAAAAATCAGGTTGAAGCAGGAGCTAATTTAATACAAATATTTGATAGTTGGGCAGGTTTATTAGAAAAGAGTGATTATGATAAATATATTTATAATCCTACTTTAGAATTAGTAAATTATGTTAAAACTTTAAAAGTTCCAGTTATATGTTTTCCAAGAGGCATTAAAGATTATAAAAGTTATTGTGAAATAGTTAAACCCGACGCTGTAAATATAGATTATGATGTTGATCCACATGAAATAAAAAAATTAATAAAAATACCTATCCAAGGCGGATTAGACCCCAAAATGCTTCTAACCGATAAAGATAATTTAAAAAAAGAAGTGAACAAGTATTTGGAAATATTTAAAGATCATCCATATATTTTTAACTTAGGGCACGGAGTTTTGCCCGAAACAAATCCTGATATGGTTGAATATTTAGTTAATATTGTAAAAGATTATAAATGAAAAAAGCAATAATTTTATTTAATTTGGGTGGTCCAGATAAAATAGAAAATGTTGAACCATTTTTATTTAATTTATTCAACGATCCAGCAATTTTAAATTTACCAACAATTTTAAGATATCCCCTTGCCAAATTAATTGCCAATAGACGCGCCCCTACAGCAAAAAAAATCTATGAAGAGCTTGGTGGTTCTTCGCCCATTTTAAGGTTAACGGAAGAACAATCTTTTAATTTAGAAGAAAGTTTAAATAAAAATGATTCTAACCATGAATATAAATGTTTTATTGTAATGCGATGCTGGCACCCAAGAGCAACAAAAGTTGTTTTTGATGTAAAAAAATATAATCCCGACGAAGTAATATTATTACCATTATATCCACAATATTCTGCTGCAACTTCTGGATCTTCAATTAAGGAATGGCACGATGTTTGTAGTGAACACAAAATTAGTTATAAAACAAGCACGATTTGTTGTTATCCTACAGACAGTAGTTTTGTTAACGCGCACACAGGAGAAATTTTAAAAAAAATAAAAAATCTTCAAAACTTTAAATTAATTTTTTCAGCTCACGGATTACCTGAAAAAAATATTAAAAATGGAGACCCATATCAATGGCAAGTAGAACAATCGGTCGACAATATTGTTAAAAAACTAAATATAGAAAATTTAGATTGGATATTAAGCTATCAAAGTAGAGTTGGTCCTTTAAAATGGATTGGGCCATCAACAGAAGATGTAATTATTGAAAATTCTAAGCTAAAAAAACATATTGTTTTAGTACCAATAGCATTTGTTTCAGAGCACTCTGAAACTTTAGTTGAACTTGATATTGAATACAAAGAACTAGCCAACAAAAATGGCTGCGAAAATTATACAAGAATCGCAGCGCTTGGAATCAATGAGGACTTTATAAAATCTTTATCTGATCTTATTATAAATAAAGAAGATTATAATTTTGATAATAAACTTTACCCACCCAAAATTCGTTGTCCAAATAATTTTAAAAAATGTCCATGTTTATAAAATGAATAGTTATTTATTATTTAAAAGTCTGCATTTAATATCGGTTATCTCTTGGATGGCAGGCCTATTATATTTGCCAAGAATTTTTGTTTATCATTCTGAAAATTTAAAAAATTTTGATATGACTTCCATTTTTAAAACTATGGAAAGAAAACTTTATTATTACATCATGATGCCGGCAATGTTTTTAAGTTGGTTTTTTGGGTTAATATTAATTTCTATTATTGGATTTGAAAATTTAAGTTTAGGGTGGTTAAAACTTAAATTAATATTTGTAATTTTATTAACTATTTATCACTTCTATTTGGGTAAAATTTTAAATGAATTTAAATTAGATCTTAATAAGAATTCTTCTAAATTTTTTCGATGGATCAATGAAATCCCAACCATTCTATTGATTTTGATTGTATTTGTTGTTATTTTTAAGCCAATCTTTGGTTGAAAAAACTTAAAAAGCCCTTATATTAAA
>LIBV01000049.1 GCA_001438335.1 Pelagibacteraceae bacterium BACL5 MAG-120820-bin39 | reverse complement strand
CTTTAATAAATTTTGAACTTATTTAAATCAATTTAGATATTAATTCAATAATACTTTTAATCTAACGCAACAACTGCTGCAGCAATTGAAGCCAATCGAGCTTGAGCTTCATCAGATCGGCTAGTAATTACAACTGGCACTTTTCCTCCAACCACCACTCCTGCAGCACAAGCGCCCATGAAATAAATCATCATTTTTACTAAACCATTTCCAGTCTCTACACTAGGAACTAATAAAACATCTGCTACACCAGCAACACTGTTTTTTATTCCTTTAATCGCAGCTGATTTTTTTGAAATAGAATTATCAAATGCAAGGGGGCCAAAAACATCAGCATTTAAATTTTCATCTTTTGCAAGTTTAGTAATTTCCGCTGCATCTTTTGAACTTGGTACACTGTCTAGCACTTCTTCGGTTGCAGAAAGAACTGCAACCTTAGGTCTTTCAATACCAATACGATTAGAAAAATTAATTACATTTTTTAAAATATGCATTTTAGTTTTTACATTTGGCTGAACATTTAAAGCACCATCAGTAATGATTAAAGGTTTATCATTTTTACCTATAGTCATGTGCCATATGTGACTTAATCTTGTTTTACCTAATAAGTCATACTCTCTTTTAAGAACTTCTTTCATCAGGATATCTGTGTGAATATGACCTTTAACAATAATTCTGATTTTATTTTCACTAGCTAATTTTGCTGCAATTGCTGCAGTATTATTTTCAACTGGCTCATCAATGATTTCAAATTTTGATACGTCCCATTTTAAATTTTCAGCACACTTTACAATTTCTTTTTTGTCACCAATAAAAATTGGATCTATTAAATTTTCTTTTACGGCATCTTGCACTGATAACATAGGTAAAGGTTTGCCGGCATTGACAATAGCTGCTTTGACACCTTTCTTTTGGTGCGCATAATCTAACAGGTTGTTTGGACAGACTATTTCTTTGTTTGAGAGCATTAAACAATAATTATTATTAATTTAAAAAATGTTTATAGTTTATTTTATAACAAATTAATAGAACTTGTTCATATGATTAAAGAATTTAGGGTTAATTTTAATCAAGAAGATCTCTCAAAAATTTATGAAAAAGTTAAAAATTATCCATGGTCGAATATCTCTAATTTTGATCACTGGCAATATGGAACAAGTCATAGTTATTTAAAAAAAATTTCATATTATTGGGTTACCGAATTTAATTGGCCACAAGTTCAAAACAAAATTAATAGCTTTTCAAATTTTAAAACTAATGTTGATGGAATGAATATTCATTTTATTAAAGAAGAGGGGAGTGGCA
This sequence comes from Pelagibacteraceae bacterium BACL5 MAG-120820-bin39, assembly GCA_001438335.1. Classification (GTDB taxonomy): domain Bacteria; phylum Pseudomonadota; class Alphaproteobacteria; order Pelagibacterales; family Pelagibacteraceae; genus Pelagibacter. The sequence goes on along the minus strand of LIBV01000049.1, from coordinate 5,240 downwards.
CTAATCCAAAACCTTTATTGTTAATGCATGGTTGGCCTGGTTCTATTATAGAATTTTTAGAAATTATAAAACCATTAGCACACCCAGAACAATTTGGAGGTAAAATTGAAGATGCTGTAACAGTCATAGCTCCATCTTTACCTGGTTTTGGTTTTTCAGATACACCTCCAAAACCATATGGTCCTAGAAAAATAGCAGAAGTTTTAAATAAAATGATGGTTAAAAATCTAGGTCACGAAAAATATGCAGCTCAAGGTGGTGATTGGGGAGCAACTATTGCAAACTGGATTGGTCATGACTATTCAAAAAATTGTAAGGCTATTCATGTTAATTGTTTAACTATGCGTCTTCCAGATGGCACACAAAATGAAGAAGAAGTCAAATGGCTAAAAAAGTTTGATGAAGATCAAGTCATACAAGATGGTTACCGAACTCAACAAGCAACAAAACCTCAAACTCTAGCTTATGCCATGACAGATAGCCCTGTAGGAATTGCTGCATGGATACTTGAAAAATTTCATGGATGGTCTGATTTAAAAAATGGAGATATTGAAAGCGTTTATTCAAAGGATACTTTGTTAGCGAATATCATGATTTATATTTTAACGAATTCATTTAATTCAGCTTCATGGATTTATTATGGTCGTCGTGAAGAAGGTGGTCGATATTTCTCAAAAGATTTCAAAAAAATAAATATTCCTACTGGAATTGCTAAATTTCCAAAAGAAATGGCAGAATGGCCTCCTAGATCTTATTTAGATAGGATGTTTAATATTCAACAATTTACTGAAATGAATTTTGGCGGACACTTTGCAGCTTTAGAAAATCCTCAACAATTAATTAATGATATAAGATTATTTTTAAGTAAGATAAAATTATAATTTATGGAAATAGTAACAAAAATTGCACCGATTGCTTTAGCTCTAATTATGTTGGGGCTAGGCTTAGGTTTAACTGGAAAAGATTTTTTAAGAGTAATTCAAAATCCCAAAGATTTTTTTGTTGGCTTAATCTGTCAATTAATACTTTTACCAGTTGTCGCTTATATATTAATTCTAATTTTTAATACCTCAGTTGAATTAGCCTTAGGAGTAATGATTATTGCAGCAGCACCTGGTGGAGTAACCTCAAATGTTTTAACTAAATTTGCTAAAGGAGATGTAGCTCTCTCTATCTCGCTAACAGCTGTGATTAGTTTAGTTAGTATAATTTCAGTACCTTTCATAATTTTCACTTCTGCAGGTTTACTTGGAATCACAAATATATCTTCAGAAATTACTATGACAGGTATTGCCTTAAAGATGGCTCTGGTGGTGACGATACCTGTCTTAATTGGAATGATAATAAGAAAATTTGCAGAAAATTTTGTTTCTTCAAATATTTCGTTAATAGAAAAAATTACAAGTGGACTATTTGCTATTGTTTTTCTTTCTATCTTTATAGAAGAGAGAGAAAATATATTTAGCTATTTAGCTCAAGCGGGAACTATAATTTTAGTACTCAATGTTTCCATGATGATTTTAGCCTATTATATAGCTAAAACTTTTGCGAGTGGTCTTGAACAAAGAAAATGTATTGCTTTGGAAGTTGGTTTGCAAAATGGAACTTTAGCTGTATTTGTTGCTACAAGTATTTTTGATGATGTTATCTATTTAGTGCCAACTGCAGCATATGCATTGCTAATGTACATTACTGGATTTATTTTTATTTATATTCTTAGAAAACAAAATTAGTTTTATTTTTGTAAAAATTCTAAATCTTTCTGAATTATTTCATTAATCGATATTTCTTTATTTAAATTATTTTTATAACGATTAAATTTATTTTGGCCTGGATACATTATTTCTTTTACACCTTTAATTTTAGGAAGTTTTTTAATTGTTTTAATATTATCTTTAATTCTTTGATTATAATTTTTTTGAAATAAATTTGCTTTAAAAGTTATAAACAAATGTCCGATATTTTGTGGTCCTGAAAAATCATCAAAAGGATCTTTAACCCTACCAGCATGATTTCCACCAGTTAACACACCACTTAAAATATCTACCATCCAAGCAAGACCTGATCCTCTAAAACCTGCAATAGGTAACTGCACACCCTCTAAAGCTTCTTTAGCATCTGTTGTTGGATTACCTTGTTTATCCAGAGCAACTCCTTCCGGAATTGATTGATTGTTTCTTGCAGCAACTCTTATTTTGCCACGGTTAATCATTGAAATTGATGTATCTAGGATAAAAGGAATTTTACTTCCAGTAGGTGTTCCAAAACAAATAGGGTTTGTGCCAAATAAAGTTTTTAAAGCACCATGTGGTGCGACTGCAGGAGGAGCATTAGTATAAATCATTGTAACCAGGTTATGTTTTACAGCTTGTTCAGCGTAATAACCTGAAAGTCCATAGTGACCACTGTTTTTAACTGCAACTAAGCCAATGCCAGTTTTTTTTGCATTAATGATTGCTTGCTTTATCGCAATATCTGCTGAAACGAAGCCAATGCTGTTATCAGCATCTACATGAGAAATTGAGTTAGAGATTTTTTTAATCTTTATTTTAGGTTTTGGATTAATGACTTTTTTGCTTATTCGATCACAATACATTTTAAGTCTTGATAAACCATGACCATACGCACCGACTAGCTCTGCATTGATTAATGCATTAGCAGAGATTGCAGCATGGCTTTGACTTAATCCATATTTTTTGAAAATTTTTATAATTAAGTTTTTTAGGGCAGGCGTTTTCAAATTAACCTTTGCCTCGCCAAGGTATATATTTAGCAATCATTTTTCTTAAGGTAACATCAAACAATAAGCCTAACATTCCCATAATAAAAATTGTGATCCAAATTACTTCATATTGGAAATATTTCTTTGCAACGTTTTCAACAAATCCTATTCCTGTTGTTCCTGCTAAAAATTCAGCAGCAACTAATGTTCCCCAACACATTCCAACTGCAACTCTAATACCAGTTAAAATTTCAGGTAAAGAATTTGGAAAGATTACATATCTTAAAATTTGTCTCTTTGATGCTCCTAATGAGTGAGCAGCATGGATTTTTGATAATTGAGTTCCAGATGCTCCAGCTCTAGCTGAAATAATCATAATAGATAATGAAACCATAAATAATAAAAATACTTTTCCAGTATTATCAATACCAAGAACTGAAATAACTAGAGGTGCCCAAGCTAAAGGGGGTACCGGTCTATAAAGTTCAATTAGTGGATCAAAAAATCCTTTAGCAAATCTATTTAATCCCATAAACAATCCTAATGGTACACCGATAACTATTCCAAAGATTAATCCTAATAATACCCTCATGAAAGAATCCCAAATATGTCCATAAGGAACAGGAATTTTAAATAGTGAAAAATCTCCAGTCACCACTTTTAAAACTCTACCTTTGAAGTTTTGTTCAACTACACCTTCTGTAGTGTGTACTGGATAATCGCCTGGTAAAATATCTGCAATCCAATCTGGTAAAATAAAACCAATTATTTGACTAACATCCATCATGTCTATCCAAAGCAATGGAACACTTTTGTATCCCACACTTGGTTTTGACATTAAGATAAATTTATTAAATGTATCTGAAGGTTTTGGTAACCATCTAGCAGAACCTTGCTCAGAACAATTAGAGCCACTTGCTACAATAGTTCCTGCAGGGAATAAAAATACGTCAACCCATCTTAAACCTCCTTGCTCAGCTTTATTAGCTTTATCAAAATCAATTATTGCTTGTTGCATTTCATTTAATGCAGTTGGAGGGTAAATGGTTGCAAACTCAATTCTTCTCGCAATTTTTTCAATATCTTTTGCATAAGTAGAAGCTAATTCTTCAGCGTCAGTTTTATTAGCTCTATATTCTTTAATGGATTCTTTTAGTTCAGTTATTGCTGACTTAAATGTAGGGTTATGATTTCTTAATTTAAAAAACTCATCATTAATTAAATTTAATTCTTCAGCAGCTTTACTAAATTTTAAGCCTTTACTAGTTTCTGCTATCAAAGGTATTTCAATGGTATTTTCAATTGAACCTGTCCCAGCTCTTATTTTAACTAAACTCCAGTCACCTTGACTTTCCAATAATTTTAATCGTTCCGCTTTTTGTTCAGCTGTTTCAAAAGGATAATCTGCTTGTTTAAATCTTGATGTAAGATCATTAATCTTGCCAGTGATTTCTTTAATTGAATTTTTTGTTTCTAATTCCATTAAATCATAATTCGTCAACATTGGAATTAAACTAATGGTTTGGTTAACAAAGTTAGTTAGTTCATTTTTTTCTTGTGAGTTTAAATTTTCAGAACTTTCGATTTGATTTAATACATCTTGCAGATTTTTATTTTCATTTTTAATGATAGCTGTTGTTTTAAATTCTCTTTCATTAATAGGGAATTGATAATTTAAAGCTACCAGCGAGTCATTTACTTTAGCAACCTGACATAATTCATTAGCTGATCTTGGATAAAATCCTTTAGCAATATCCCAAGAGTAATACATCCATACTAAAAGTATTACACTACTACCTAATATAACCCAGTGTGTACCTCCCTTAGCTCTTTCAGGGTTACCAAACACTGCATCAACTTTTTCAGTGCGAATTAATTTTCTGCCATAAAGAATACAGCCAACAATTGCTACAATAATTAATATGGTTATAGCTTGTGTTAGCATTAATTATCTTTCCCCATAATTTCTTCTTCCATGTTCCATATCATGGTTAAAATCTCTTCTCTTTTTGAAGAAAAATCTTTATTTTTTTTTATTTCTCTTAAATCTTGAGTAAGTCCCATATTTGCAAAAGGAAGATTATATTCTTTATGTATTCTTCCCGGCCTTGGCGCCATTACATATAATCTTTCACCAAGCAACAATGCCTCTTCAACTGAGTGAGTAATTAAAATAATAGTTTTACCTGTTTCTTTCCAAATTTTTAAAACTAATGACTGCATTTTTTCTCTCGTTAATGCATCTAATGCACCAAGGGGTTCATCCATTAAAATTAAATCAGGATCATTAATCAAGCATCTTGCAAGAGCTACCCGTTGCTGCATACCCCCTGATAATTGGTAAGTAGGAGTGTTACCAAATCCTTGAAGACCAACTATTTCTAACCATTCTTCAACTTTTTTTGCTGTTTTAACTGGATCTTCTTTTTTCATACGAAGACCAAAATTCACATTTTCAGCAACAGTTAACCATTCAAACAATGCTCCTTGTTGAAATACCATTCCTCTTTCAACACCA
>LIBV01000048.1 GCA_001438335.1 Pelagibacteraceae bacterium BACL5 MAG-120820-bin39 | reverse complement strand
ATCAGCTGACTTTAAAAGTTTTTCTAGTGTTCCATATTTATTAATTAGTTCTGCTGCTGTCTTAACTCCAATGCCTGGCACCCCAGGAACATTGTCACTACTATCCCCTGCTAAAGCCTGAACATCTATAACTTTACTTGCATCTACTCCAAATTTATTAAAAATATCTTCTTCTAGTATAAATTTATTTTTCATTGGATCAAAAATACGAACGTTTTTTTTATATAATTGCATTAAATCTTTATCTGATGAAACAATAGTGACTTTTGCACCAATGGTTAAAATTTCATCTACATATGTTGCTATTAAATCATCTGCTTCGTAATTCATTAGTTCTACCGAAGGCAAATTAAACGCTAAAACTGACTTTCTAATATATTCAAATTGAGGTGCTAGATCATCTGGTGCCTCTGACCGATTGGCTTTATAATCACTATAAATATCATTTCTAAAAGTTTTTCTAGCTGAGTCAAAAATTACTGCAAAATGAGTAGGTTTTTGTAAATTTTGATTAGATTTAGAGTCTTCTAATAATTTAAATAACATACTACAGAATCCGCTTACGGCTCCAGTAGGAAGACCATCACTTTTTCTAGTTAAAGGAGGTAAGGCATAATAGGCTCTGAAAATATATCCTGAACCATCTATTAAATAAAAATGATCAGTTTTTTTTATATTAGTCATGAAATAATTTAAATATTATCTAGGTATTAACATCTATACTTCTTAAAATATACCATACTTAATTCAATTAATATAAAACTAGATTATCATAAAAAATAGGAGTATTATTACTTATGGAGCTGATAAAGCAAAATTCACAAACAAGAATATTTAAAAATTTAGCTTTAATTTTTATTGGAACAATTGCATTAACAATTTCAGCAAAAATAAAAATTCCTTTCTATCCAGTACCAATGACTATGCAAACATTTATGGTAATGTTTATTGGTATAGCATTTGGATATAAATTAGGTTTAGCAACTATATCTCTTTATTTATTAGAGGGAATTGCAGGTTTACCGGTATTCTCTAACTCACCTGAAAAAGGAATTGGTCTTGCATATTTTATAGGGCCAACAATGGGTTATCTAATTGGATTTTTAACTGCATGCTATTTTTCTTCAAAAATAGATTTAAATGATAGTTTTTTAAAAATATTAACTAAACTAATTCTATCAGTATCAACTATCTATGTGCTTGGTATATTGTGGCTTGGAACTCTTATTGGTTGGGATAAACCAATTATTCAACTTGGAGTAACTCCTTTTCTATTAGCAGAAAGTTTTAAAATTATTTTATTAACAATAATCTCAAAAAAAATAATTAAATTTAGAAAATTTATCTAGGTGATCTTTTAGATAGAATTCTTTGAAGAGTTCTTCTATGCATTTTAAGTCTTCTGGCTGTTTCTGAGACATTCCTATTACACAACTCAAAAACTCTGTGAATATGTTCCCATTTAACTCGATCAGCTGACATTGGATTTTCAGGTGGTGCTGCTTTTTTTGAAGGATCAGCTAGAAGTGCTTTTTCTACATCGTCGGCATCAGCTGGCTTAGCTAAATAATCTATTGCTCCTTCTTTTATAGCCGCAACTGCAGTTGGAATGTTGCCATATCCGGTTAACATAATAATTCGACTAGTTGAATTAGAAGATTGTATTTCTTTTACAACCTCTAGTCCGTTCCCATCTCCAAGTCTTAAGTCAACAACTGCGAATCCAGGGCTTTTAGATTTAACTGATTCGATTCCTTTTTGTACACCCTCAGCTTGAAAAACCTCAAAACCTTTTTTCTCCATTGCTCTTGCAAGTCTTTCTCTAAATGGATTATCATCATCCACAATCAGTAATGATTTATTATCAAAATCATTGATATTTTTAAGTGTAGCTTGTTCTTTCATAACTTAAATATGGTCATGAATTTAAATTATTCAACCGTTATTATTTGCTTTACATTGGTATTCTATTGGCTTAATTGCATGAAAAATTGAAAGTTTTTTACAAGTTTTAAAAAATTTTTTTTATTAAATTTTTTTTGGAGGCATTATTAGTGCAAAAATTTAAATCAGTTGAAGAACTAATTAATCAACTGAAACCTGAACAACCAGTTTACTGTATTAGAAGAAATTCTATTCAAACAGCTGTACATCATTTCAAAAAACACTTTCCTGGTAACATTTTATACGCTGTAAAAACAAATTCTCACCCAGAGGTAATTGAGACAATAATCAAAAGTGGTATTGATCAATTTGATGTAGCATCAATAAACGAAATAAAACTAGTTAAACAATTTAGCTCTACTGTTAAATGCAGCTATATGCACACTGTAAAAAGTAGAGAAAGTATCGCTGAAGCATATTTTAAATATGGAGTTAAAACATTTTCACTAGATACAAAAGATGAACTAATCAAAATAATTCAATCAACAAATAATGCTAATGATCTAGAATTATTTGTTAGATTAGCTGTGTCAAATGAACATGCGGAAATAGATTTATCAAAAAAATTTGGCGCACAAACTTCTGAGGCTTTAGGATTATTAAGATTAGCAAAGCAGTATGCAAATAAAGTTGGGTTAAGTTTTCATGTTGGCTCACAATGTATGCATCCTATTTCTTATGCTAAAGGTATAAATGAAATTGGAAATATAATTAAAAAAACAAAAATTGTACCAGATTACATAAATGTTGGTGGGGGTTTTCCTGCAATTTATCCAGATTTGGTACCACAAGCTTTAGAAAATTATTTTTCTGAAATTAAAAATGAATTAGAAAATTTAAAACTAGAAAAAATGCCTGAAGTAATTTGTGAACCTGGAAGAGCTTTAGTTGCTGAAAGTGGTTCAACAATAGTTAGGGTTAATTTAAGAAAAAAACAAAAGCTTTATATAAATGATGGAACTTATGGAACTTTATTTGATGCAGGTGTACCAAATATTGTTTATCCATCAAGGATGATTAAAGATAGTTCAAATAAAATAATTTCAAAAAAGTTAACTGCATTTGATTTTTATGGACCTACTTGTGATAGTATGGATTATATGAAAGGTCCTTTTTTACTTCCGAATAATATCAAAGAAAATGACTACATTGAATTAGGTCAATTAGGAGCATATGGATTGACTTTTAGAACTCAATTCAATGGTTTTTACTCCAATGAAATTTTTGAAGTAGAAGATCAACCTATTATGACCATGTATGACAAAGACATTAATAAAGCAATTTTAGTCGCTTAATGTCTGATAATAAAAATTTAGGTCATAATAGTAAAAAAGATTTTCTCAAAAATCCAGTAGAACATATTGATATAACATCATTTGACTCGAGAAAGATTATTTCAGCGATGGAAAAAATGTCTTTCGTCTCTAGAGAAACTGCTAATGCTGCAAATATTTATAATGAGATGTTAAAAGATAAAGAATGTACAATTTTTTTAACTCTAGCAGGCTCAACTTCAGCTGCAGGCTGTATGAATATTTATAAAGATTTAGTTAAATACAATATGGTAGATGCAATAGTTGCAACTGGAGCTTCAATAGTAGACATGGATTTTTTTGAAGCCTTAGGTTTTAAACATTATCAAGGCTCACAATTCCAAGATGATACAGAACTTAGAAAAAATTATATTGATAGAATTTATGACACTTATATCGATGAAGATGAATTACAAATGTGTGATAAAAAAATTTGTGAAATTGCAGATACATTAGAACCTAGAAGCCATACCTCAAGAGAGTTTATTTGGGAAATGGGCAAATATTTAAAAGAACATTCTAAAAAGAAAGACTCTTTAATTGAAACATCGTATGATAACAATGTTCCAATTTTTTGTCCTGCTTTCACAGATTCAAGTGCCGGATTTGGATTGGTTATACATCAAGAAAAAAATCCTAAAAATCATATGACTATAGATTCAATTAGAGAATTTAGAGAACTTACAGAAATCAAAATGCAGTCAAAAGGTTCTGGTCTATTTATGATAGGTGGTGGTGTTCCAAAAAATTTTATTCAAGATACGGTTATATGTGCAGAGCTTCTTGGTAAAGATGTAGATATGCATAAATATGCAGTACAAATCACTGTGGCTGATTCTAGAGATGGAGCATGTAGTAGTTCAACTTTAAAGGAAGCTAGCTCATGGGGAAAAGTAGATGTCACTAAAGAACAAATGGTTTTTGCTGAGGCTACAAGTGTTTTACCTTTAATCGCTAGTGATGCCTTTCACAGAGGTGAGTGGAAAAATAGATCTAGAAAAAACTTTGCTAAAATCTTTGGGTAAAAATTGAATTATCTTTCAAATAAAAATGGATTTTTGGGAATTGATAATGAGGTCAATTTCAAAGAAAAAGTTGTTGTAGTACCTTTTGGCTTAGAAAAAACAGTAAGTTATGGTGGTGGTACTAGAAATGGTCCTAAAGAAATTATTAAAGCATCACATCAAGTTGAACTTTATGATGAAGAATTGAATTGTGAGCCTTATAAAAAAATTGGTATCAAAACTTTAAAACCTTTTAAAATTGACAAAAATATTACAAAAGCACTTAATAAAATGTCTAAAATAAATGAAGAAATCCTAAATAAAAAACTTTTTCCTTTAACATTTGGTGGAGAGCATTCAATAACACCAGGATGTATTAAGCCATTTGTAAATAGGTATAAAGATTTATGTTTATTGCATTTTGATGCACACGCAGATTTAAGAGAAAGTTACAATGGGGAAAAATTTTCCCACGCTTCAGCAATTAAAAGATGTCTTGATTTTCCAAATGTTTCTGTGATTTCATTTGGAATTAGAAACATTTCAGAAAGTGAAATTCCCTTTTTAAAGAAAAACTCCTCTAGAATAAAAATATTTTGGGCAAAAGATAAAGCTAAATGGGATCTAAAAAAGTTCAAAAATATGATCAAGAATAAAACTGTTTATCTTACTTTTGATGTAGATGGTTTAGACTCAAGCATTATGCCCGCAACTGGAACTCCTGAACCTGGAGGTCTACTTTGGGATGAAACACTAAATATAATTAGAATTGCAGCAAAAAACTCTAAAATAGTTGGAGCTGATATTAATGAATTATCTCCAATAAAAGGTTTTAATTCTTATAATTTTTTAGTCGCAAAACTAGCTTATAAAATTTTATCTTATAAATTTTTATATTAAGCTTTAACCGGTTTAAAAAGATTTAATAAAATTCTAAAAGGTATCAACATCACTAAAGCAACAATAAATTTTACCGCTAAATCACCCAGAGATAGTGTAACCCAAGGCACACCCGTTCCATAAAATGCAATTGAAAAGAAAATAAACGTATCAACTACCGATCCTATTAAGGATGATGTTAATGGAGCAATAAACCACTTTTTTTTTCTTAGTTGGTCAAAAATTTGAACATCTAACAATTGAGCAGTTATAAAAGCTATACCAGAGCCAACAGCAATTCTTATAGATATTAAGTCTCCAAAGTTTGTTGAAAAAATAAGTGTAAATAAAATTCCTATTGTAAAACCTAAATAAACAATTTTTTTTGCTATAATTTTACCAAATGATCTATTGGCTAAATCAGTAATTAAAAATGCTATTGGGTAACTAAACGCACCATAAGTTAGTATTTCATTTAATCCATAATGATTAACTGGAAACTGTACTAGATAGTTTGAAGCTAAGACAACCACACCCATCATAAATGACAGGGTGATTAATAATTTATTCATTATGCTGATTTTGTAGAAACTACTTTTTTAAATGGAGATATAATTAATATACTTTTTTTTAATTTCTTTAATCTTGGAGATAGATTTTTATTTTTTACTGTTTTTAAAAATTCATCAAAACTACCTTTTTTATCTACCGATCTTACACCGGCATTACTTACTTTTAGCTTTAAACTTCTTTTTAAAAGTTCACTTGTAAATTTTACTTTTTTTAAATTTGGAAGAAATCGTCTTTTAGTCTTGTTATTAGCATGACTGACATTATGACCCTTCATGGGTATTTTTCCGGTTAATTCACATTTTTTAGACATAATAATAGTGCCTATATAAGGCGAGATATTGATTGCGTCAAGTTTAATAGAATTATGATGGCCTGCTATTTCCAACAATTTCTTTGAAATTCTTAACCCCATCTTTAATTAACAAATCTTTCAGGTCCTTTTTTATAATACTTACTATATTTGGTCCTTGAAAAACCATTCCCGTATAGAGTTGAAGATAATCAGCACCAGCTAATAGTTTTTCATATGCACTTTTGCCAGAGTCAATGCCACCTACACCAATAATTTTAATGTTACCTTTAAATAAATTATAGAATTTGTTGATAACTAAATTGGATTTCTTTTCAATAGGTTTTCCTGAGAGACCACCCTTTTGATGTTTTTGAATATCTATTAAATTTTCTCTTGTAGAGTCTGAAGTATTAGAAATTATAGCAGCATCAATTTTATTTTCTAAAAGAATTTCAGCAATTTCATTTATCTGATGATCAATTACATCAGGTGAAATTTTTACCGCTATTGGAATTTTTGATTTTAGTTTTTGTTTTTCTAAACTTATAGATTTAAGTAAATCATTTAACTTTGTTTGATCATGTAAATTTCTTAAATTTTCCGTATTAGGAGATGAGATATTAATTGTTATATAGTCTGCAAATTCATGAAAGGTTTTTAACCCAATCAAATAATCATTAACTCGATCCTTGGTATCTTTATTAGGACCAATATTTATGCCAAGAAGTCCTTGTTTAGGATTGTTTTTGATTCTATCTAAAACGTTTTCTGCACCCTTATTATTAAATCCAAGTCTATTGATCAATGCTTTGTCATCAACAAGTCTAAATACTCTTGGTTTAGGGTTACC
>LIBV01000047.1 GCA_001438335.1 Pelagibacteraceae bacterium BACL5 MAG-120820-bin39 | reverse complement strand
CTTTACACAATAATTAAATTGATTTTCTGACAAAGTGATACCTGTTACTTCACATTGTGCAGATTTTGCGATGTCCATTGCCAAAGAACCCCAGCCACAACCGATATCTAAAATTTTTTGATTTGGTTTAATATTGAGTTTCTTAATTATATGTTGAATTTTATTATTTTGTGCTGTTTCCAGACTATCATCATCATTTTTAAAATATGCACAAGAATACTGTCTCTTAGGGTCTAAAAACAAATCGTAAAGATCATCAGAAATATCATAATGATGGGATACATTCATTTTGGATTTTTTTATAAAATTAAAATTTGTTAGGTATCTATAAGATCCTCTAAATTTATTTATTAGGTAACTAATAATATTAAACTCACTTCTTCCTATATTCATTAATGCTAAATCTAAAAAATCAGTAAGTGTTCCATTTTCAATTATTAATTGACCATCTGTATAGGCTTCACCTAAATATAAATCTGGATGAAATAATAATTTATAATGAAGTTTTTTATCTAATATTTTAACTTTTATTGGTTGTTCTGACGCTGGGGTGCCAATAATGAATTGATTGCCATTTGCATCAATTAAAATAAATCCACCTTTTTTAAAAATTTTATTTAGAAATCTCGCAAGTTGCATTTAGGCAGCTGTTTCTAGTTTTGTGAAAAAATTAAGTTTCTCTAAACTTTTAAATAAATCCTTCTCCTCCTTTTCATTTAAAATTTTTAGTGGGGGCAAAAGGTTTTTATAAATTTCATCTTGTTTAGAATAATAACTATGGAGTCCGGAAATCAAATTATACTTTTCAAAAACATTTCTCACATCACATAACTTTGTATTTAAACTATTTTCTTTACCTTGAATAAAATCATTATAAACTTTTCTAGATAATTCAGCTGTTACATTGCATGTTGCGGTTATAATACCAGAACAACCAAGTTTTAATCCATTTAATAATTTTGACTCTGAGCCAGGTAAAATTGAAAAATTTTCAATTTTTAGATTCTCATAAACATTATAAGAACTATCTTTTATTCCAATAATTTGATCTGGAAATAGATCAACAAGCTTATAGATACAATCTAAACTAAACTTGTATCCACTCAATTTTTCAAAATTATAAAGAATAATTTCACTTTCAGGAACTGCTTCTATAATTCTAGAATAAAAATTTATTACATCAATATCACTATATTTATAAAAAGCAGGTGGCATAATTAAAAATTTTCTAAAGTTTAAAGAAACTGCCACTTTCATTAAATTAATAGTTTCAACTAAAGAATTTAATCCAGTGCCAATTAAGTATTGTTCTCTAAATCTACTAACAGTTAAACTATTTAATAAATTTATTTTTTCTGAAACAGAAATAAGCTGAGCTTGACCTGTGCTACCAAAAAAAGCTACTCCATGACACCCCTTTTCTATTAGGTTTTCAGAATGCTTAATAGTTCGCTCAATGTTAAGGCTTAAATCCTTATTTAATAAAGACATTGAGGCCGCATAAATTCCTGTAATTTTTTTCATAACAAAAACTTATATAAGAAGAAATATTTAGTAAAGTCCAAACTATTAGCCAATATTAGCTAATATTTTTTAAAATAATTTCCCTTGCCTCATTAACTATAGCTGACAATCTTGCGGTTTCAGGAGAAATATCTGGATGAATTTTTTTTTGAATCTTTAAATAGGCTTTCTGAACGTCTTCTTTAGATACATTTTTATTGATATCTAAATTTAATATTTTATATGCTTCAGCTAAAGAAATCATTGAAGAATTGGAAAACTTATTGTTCTGTTTAAAAGAAAATCTTCCTGATGCCTTCAACGTTTGCAATAATCTAAATAAGCTTATTAACTGAAATATAGACATGCCTTTTAACTTTAGAAAAGCTAAACTTGCTAAAGTAAGTGGAAGCGAAAATATAAACTTTCCCCCAACTGCCATTATTAATGCAAAAAAAATTAATAATAAAAAAAGATAAAAATTTGAATTTTTAGCTCTATTTCCTAAAAAAACTTTATTGAATAGTTTTAGTAAAAAATAAATTCCTACTATAATAATTAGTGTATATATAATTATATTCATATATCCGTTAACAAATGAAAATACCATATCTTAGAAAAAAATCAGAAATAAAATCTTGTCATAATGTAACATGGGAAGACAATTATAGTTGGATACATCAAAAAAATATTTTAGAGGTTTTAAAAGATAAAAATAAATTAGATCCAGAGGTAAAAAAATACCTTGATGATGAAAATGAATACACAAACTATAATCTAAGAGATACAAAAAATTTACAAAAAGAACTATTTGATGAGATAAAAAGTAGAATTAAGTTAGAGGATGAATCTCTTCCCTATAAGGATCATTCATATGAATATTGGGATAAAACGACTGCAACTGGGAATTATTCTATTAAACTAAGAAAAAAAATAAATTCCAATCTAGTTGAAGAAATATGGAATGGTGACTTTGAAAAAAATAAACTTCAAGCTGATTATTTTGGGATCGGAGATGTAGAAATTAGTAATAATGATAAATATTTAGGGTATTCGCTAGATTTAAAAGGTTCAGAATACTACTCAATTTTTATAAGAGATATTGAAACTAATAAAATTATTTCAAAAGAAATTTTAGATACTTCCGGTGGTATATTATTTAGTCTTGACGACAAATATATTTTTTATGCAAAGCTTGACGAACATCATAGAGCACGAAAAATTTATAGACACAAAATTGGTGAGTTTGAAAAAAATGATGAATTAATTTTTGAAGAGAAAAGTGAAGCGTTTACAGCAAACATTAGTTTAAGTTCTGATGAAAAGTATTATTTTATAACAACTTCAGATCATAATACATGTGAACAATATTATTTTGAGGCAAACGAGATAAATCCTAAACCAAAACTTATTAAAACAAGAGCTAGAGGTATTTTGTATTCAGTAAATTCTTGGAACAATAAATTCTACAATCATACAAATGAAAATGCTGAGGATTTTAAAATTGATATTTCTGATAGTTTAACTAATCAAAATTGGCAAACATTTATAGCATCTAAAGAAGAAGTGTTAATTGGAGGATGCACTTTTTTAGAAAACTGGATACTTAGATCAGAAACTTCAGATGCTTTGGATAAACTTTTTGTAAGAAATATAAAAACTAATGTTGAAGAGGAATTAATTTTTTCAAATGAAAAAATATATGTTCCAGGAATTACTTTAAAACAAAAAGATAGAAATACCGATGAAGTATACCTTAGTTATTCTTCACCAAAGACTCCTACAAGAGTTTATTTATACAACTTATCTACTAAAACTAAAAAAATAGTTAAGGAACAAGAAATTCCTTCTGGTCATAATCCTGATGATTATATTGTTGAAAGAATTGAAATTGAGTCTCATGATAAAAGGTTAGTTCCATTGACAATTACTAGACATAAAAAAACAAAACTTGATGGATCAGCAAATTTGCTTCTATACGGTTATGGCTCATATGGAAATTCAATGAGTCCCGGATTTTCATCTACAAGACTTAGCTTAATTAATAGAGATATTATTTGGGTGACTGCTCATATTCGTGGAGGTATGGAAAAAGGAATGAAATGGTGGAAAGAAGGCAAGCTTACCAATAAAAAAAATACATTTGAGGATTATATTTATTCTGCAAATTATTTAATAGAAAATAATTACACATCTAAAGGAAAAATTATTGGAATGGGTGGATCTGCGGGTGGTTTATTAATGGGAGCTGTAGTCAATAAAGCACCTAAATTATTTTTGGGAATAATTATGGCAGTACCATTTGTTGACTCTTTAACAACAAACTTAGATCATTCTTTACCTTTAACTGTTGGAGAATTTGATGAGTTTGGAAATGCAAAAGATAACAAGGAACATTTTGATTATATCTATTCCTACGCTCCTTATAATAATATTAAAAAAATGGATTACCCTCATATTTTAATAACTACAAGTTTAAGTGACAATAGAGTTCTGTTTGATGAACCAGCAAAATTTACCGCAAAGTTAAGAGAGTATAAAACAGATAGTAATCTATTACTTTTAAAAACAGAAATGAATGCAGGACATGGTGGAAAATCTGGCAGAGATGGTGCTATTGAAGAAATAGCATTAGATTATGCTTTTGCTCTAAAAATTTCTAAAAAAATTTAGATAGTGATCTTGAAAAATATTATCTAATTCCTAAATAAATCCTGTAAGTCGCCTAATGGGATTTACAAAAACTAACTTGCTTAAAAAAGGAGGAAATTATGACAAGTAAGGATTTATCTATATTTAACTCACTAAGACCTTTTTCAATTGGTTTTGACGATATGTTTGATCAATTTGAAAATATGTTAGGGAATGGAAATTTGACTATGCAGTCAAATTACCCACCTTACAATATTAGAAAAACTGGGAAGGACAACTATGCAATTGAAGTTGCTTTAGCTGGTTTTAATAAAAAGGATGTCGAGGTTGAGTTTGAGGATAATTTATTAACTGTTAGAACAAAACAAGTTGATAAATCAGAAGATAAGAATGCTGATGGCGAGATAATTCACAGAGGTATCTCTCAAAGACAATTTGCAAGATCATTCACTATTGCAGATGATGTAAAGGTTAATGGAGCAGAGTTGAAAGATGGTCTTTTAACTATTTCTTGCGAAAGAATTATACCAGAGCACAAAAAGAAAAAACTTATCGAAATAAAATAAATTGAGCCTTGCTTGCGGAGAATAAATCTCCGCAAGTACTAATTAAAAACATCCATTAGATACAAAACCTATAACTATAGAGTTTGAGTCTATTTCAAATCTTCTCTCACAAGGAATGCCATATTTTTTTGTATTATAAATTAATTCTAAATTTCCTTTGGCATTTTTAAAATCTTCATCTGGTTTTCCTAAATCCATTCTTAAGTCATCTGAAGATTTTCCAATAAATTTGCTTAATTTTTCATTTTCCTTTTCAACTATAGCATCTGTTTTTTGTTTAATTGTTTGACAACCATTTAGCGTTACTAACAATAAAGTTGTAATTAAAAAAATTTTTATTTTTTGCATAAAAGTATATTAACAATCCAATTATGGCATAAATATAAACTTATTAGTTGAATATTGTGAATAAACCCCAGATTGAAAGAGTAATTAACAATAGAATCGATTACTTATTCTTTATTAGGAGGAAAAATGCTTGAAAAATATTTTGATTATAAAAAACACAAAACAGATTTTAAAACTGAAGTAATAGCTGGAGTTACAACTTTTTTAACTATGGCATACATTATGTTTTTAAATCCGTTCATACTGTCTGGAGAATTTGCTGGTCCTGAAAAAGGATTTTTTGATTTTGGAGCTGTATTCACAGCAACTATTGTTGCTACTGCATTAGCTTGCTTTATTATGGCATTCTACGGAAAAACATGGCCAATAGGTCTTGCGCCAGGGATGGGAATTAATGCATTTGTTGCATTTGGAGTTGTTGCTGGCATGGGCTACACACCACAAGCTGCTTTAGGAGCAGTATTAGTTGCTGGTGTGCTATTCTTAATAATATCTTTAACACCAATTAGAGCTTGGTTAATTAATTCAATTCCAAAAAGTTTAAAACTTGGAATAGGAGCAGGTATTGGATTATTTTTAGCAATTATTGGTCTTGAAATTATGGGTGTAGTTGCTGATCATCCAGTAACACTGGTAACATTAGGAGATATTAAAAATCCACTAATTATTTTAGGCTGTTTAGCTTTTGTTTCTATGATTGTAATGGAAAAATTAAATATCAAAGGAAATATTATAATTGGAATTATAGTATTCAGTATTATTGCTTGGGTTTCAGGTCTTGCAAAATTTAATGGTGTTGTTGGTAGTATTCCTCCAATGACCTATCTAATGGATTTTGATTTATCTGCAGCATTTACGGCGGGGATGTCTACTGTAATCTTTACATTATTATTTATTGATTTCTTTGATACCGCAGGAACATTAACTTCAGTTGCAAATGTTGCTGGTAAAGTAGATAAAAATGGAAAAGTACAGGATATTGATAAAGCCATGATGTCAGACAGTGTTGCAACAGTTGCTGGTGCAATGATGGGAACTACGACCGTAACAAGTTATGTAGAATCTGGTGCTGGAGTAAAAGCCGGTGGAAGAACAGGAATGACTTCATTAGTCATTGGTGTTTTATTTTTAGCTTGCTTATTTTTATCACCTCTTGCAACAAGTTTACCAAAAGAAATTGATGGGGCTGCACTTCTATATGTTGCAATCTTATTTGTTAGAAACATTACAGATATAGAATGGGATGATATTGCCGAGTCCGCACCTGCAGTTTTAGCAATGATAGCAATGCCTTTAACATATAGTATTAGTTATGGTATAGCCCTAGCATTCATTTCTTATGCTTTAATCAAAATCTTTACTGGTAAATTTTCAAGTACTTCACCAGCGATTTGGATTATTGCACTATTGAGTGTGGTTAGTTTCGCAGTAATTTAAAAAATATTAAATAGGGCTAGTTTAAAAGCTAGCCCTATTGATTTCTTTTAATAATTTCTTCTATAGACAATTCTTCGTAATGTTCAGTAGGTTGAACAATCCATGGATCATGGTCTAATATAACAGGACAAAAATCTGGTTCAAATGTGGAAGATTTTTTTTTCCAAAGACAAGCTGTTTTTACCTGATTAATAAAATTTTTTGTCGGACCATAATTTTTTAACCATTCAATACTTTTATTCAACGTTAGTCCTGTATCCGATAAATCGTCAATTAATAAAACTCGATCAAAATCTTTATCTTCTGCAAGAGAGCTGATATCTCTTGCAAACATCAATTGACCTTGCTTATCTTCCATTCCTTCACCTGAATAACTTTGAATAACAATATAGGCGATTGGTAATTTTAATATTCT
>LIBV01000046.1 GCA_001438335.1 Pelagibacteraceae bacterium BACL5 MAG-120820-bin39 | reverse complement strand
AGTACAATTTGTAACTGTAATTAAAATTAAAAATATATATAATATTTTATTCATGAGTAAAAATTACTTAAATATCTACAATACTTTGATAAATTTCACTAGAAATAAAGATTTATATCTTTCTCTTAATAGACCAGATAATTTTTCAGATAGATTAACCTTATTTTTGTTACATTTTTCTTTTTTTTTAAAGAATTATAAAACTGAAGAAAATAAAAAAATATTACAAGAAATTTATGACTTTAACTTTAGACAGCTCGAATTAAGCATTAGAGAAATTGGTTATGGAGATCAATCTATTAATAAAAAAATGAAAGATTATATAAATTTATTTCATGCTATGATTTCTGAAATCCATTTTTGGGAAAATTTTGATAGAAATGAAAGAATAAAAAAATTGTCTTTATTTCTTTCAGAATATAAGGAAATTGAAGAATTAGTCTTATATTTTGAAAATTTTAATGATGATTTATCAAAAAAGTCTTTGAATTTATTTATAAAAAGTGTAAATAACCACTAATTATGGCTGTACCAAAACGAAAACAAACCCCATCCAGAACTGGAATGAGAAGGGCTCAAAATATGAAATTTTCAACTAAAAATATAGTTGAGGATAAAAAGTCTGGAGAATATAGACTTTCTCATCACTTAGATCTTAAAACTGGAATGTATAAGGGTAGACAAGTCTTAGACCCTAAGGAATAATAGCTCCTAAAATTTACTGATGTCAGAATTAATTAAAATTGCAGTTGATGCAATGGGTGGTGATAATTCACCAAAAAAAATTATTGATGGAATAATCTTAAACAATCAAACAAATAAAAATATTTTTTATAAGATTTTTGGCAATAAAACTCAAATTGAACAATGTATCGCTAACAAAATAGAAAATAATTATTTTGAAATAATTCATACTGATAATTTTGTAAAAAGTACAGATAGCCCCTTGGAGGGAGCAAAAAGAGGAAAAGATACCAGCATGTGGTTAGCTATTGAAAGTGTTAAAAATAAAGAAACAGACATAATTATTTCTGCTGGCAACACAGGAGCATTACTAATTATATCAAAATTAAATTTAAAAATGATTGAAAATATCGATAAACCGGCTTTATCTGCATTATGGCCAAACAAAAAGGGTATGAGTGTGGTTTTAGACTTAGGTGCTAATATTGAGTGTAGTTCAAAAAATTTAATAGATTTTTCAATTATGGGTGCATCATTATATAAATCTCTATATCCAAATGACGATCCAAATGTTGCTTTACTTAATATTGGTTCTGAAGAATTAAAAGGTAATGAAACGATTAAAGAAACTTATCAATTATTAAATGAAAAGAATTCACAAAAAGGTTTTAATTTTTCTGGTTATATAGAAGGTAATCAGCTTATGAACGGGGATGTGAATGTTATTATTGCTGATGGATTTACTGGAAATGTAGCATTAAAAACTGCTGAAGGAACTGCTGGTTTTATTACTGGTGAATTAAAAAAAGCTATGACAGGAAATTTAATTGGTAAAATTTCTTCTTTTTTGAATATGTCTAATTTAAATAAATTTAAAAAAAGGTTAGATCCAAGATTATATAATGGAGCAATTTTTATAGGCTTAGATTCTCCAGTTGTTAAAAGTCATGGAGGGACTGATTATGTGGGATTTTCTAATTCTATTGATGTATGCTATAAAATTGTCAAAGGTGATTTAATAAGTAAAATTAAAGAAAATATTTGATTTGATGAGAGTAAATTTAACTAAAAAAGACTTAGTTAATTTAATATATATGCAACTTGGTTTTTCAAAGCAAATATCAGAGAATTTAATTGAAGATTTCTTATCTACAATTCTTAAAAATATAATTGATGAAAAAAAATTAAAAATATCAAAGTTCGGCACATTTTCAATTAGACAAAAAAATTCAAGAATTGGCAGGAATCCAAAAACTAAAGAAACTAAAATGATTTCTAGTAGACAGGTAGTGCTATTCAAACCTTCAAAAGAATTTAAAGAGTTAATTAATTTAAAAGATTAATGGATAAATCTGACACTGCTTATAAAACAATAGGTGAGGTTGCTAAGATTTTAAATCTAACCAACTCTAAAACAGGCACTTTGTCTACTCACACTATTAGATTTTGGGAGAAAGAATTTAAACAACTAAAACCCAAAGTACTTAATGGTAACAGGAGATATTATGATCAAAAAAATATAGATTTACTTAAAAAAATTAAATTTCTTCTAAAAGATCAGGGAATGACCATAAATGGTGTTAAAAAACTCTTAAATAATGGCGAACCTTTAGAACTTGACGAAATTGCAAATAATTCTATAAGAGCTGATAATTTGAAAAATAAACTTATTAAAATTTCAAAAATTATAAAAAACTTAAAAGAATTAAAATAATGGCAAAAAAAACTCATGTAAAAGTAAGATTAGTTCCTGAAAGTAAACCTGATAGCCCATTTTTTTATTATGTTAAAAAACCTGCGGGTGGTGAAAAAGCTAAGGTTAAGTTATCTGCTAAAAAATATAATCCAGCAACTCGTAAACATGAAGTCTTTGTTGAAAAAAAACTTCCACCTCACAGTAAATAATTATTTTTTTTTAAAATTTCTTTTTTCGTAGTTAATATAAGACCAAATCATATTTTTCCAAATACGATTAGTAATTCTGTGGTCAATATTTAGTTTTTTTGATTTACCTTTAATTTTCTTAAGTATTGAATTTATTCGCTCTTTATCAATTATTTCTTTTTTATATTCTTTCAATTTAACCACCTCATTAACTAATAAGGTTCTTTTTTTTATTAGAGCTAACAATGAATTGTCTAATTTATCTAATTTAACTCTAATAAGATTTAATTTTTTTTTGTTATTTGGCGACATTTAATCAATTGGTTAATATATTAATTATTATATGTATTAGTTATGTTTGTAAACATGGATCCATATCAAAAACATATTCGAAGATGGTTGATATTAATGTTTACTCTAATTGTATTAATTATTGCAGTTGGTGGGCTGACTAGATTAACTGACTCTGGTCTCTCAATTACTGAATGGGAATTATTTAAAGGTATTTTACCTCCACTTACGTCTGAAAAATGGAATTTTTATTTTAATGAATACAAAGAAATACCTGAGTTCAAATCAATTAATTACAACATGACTTTAGAGGAATTTAAAGTAATTTTTTATTGGGAATATATTCACCGATTAATAGCAAGATTAATTGGATTATTTGCTTTAATTCCATTGATCATTATTTCTTTAAAATATAAAAAAAAGTTAATTTCTGATTATAAATATTTATCTATTTTCCTGTTAATCTGTGTTCAAGGAACAGTGGGCTGGTATATGGTTACAAGTGGTTTAGTTAATAATACTGATGTAAGCCACTATAGATTAGCACTACATCTCAGTATAGCACTAATAATTTTATCAATTAATTTTTGGTTTATCTTAGAGACATTTAAAATTTCAAGTTTTAAAATTAAATTTAACAATTATTTTTTAAATATTTTTTTAATTTTAATTATTTTACAAATTATTTTAGGCGCATTTCTTGCAGGGTTAGATGGTGGTTTAATCTATAATTCTTGGCCTGATATGAATGGCAGTTTTATACCTAATGATATTAATTATAGTGACTTATTTTTTTATAGTTCTTTGGATGATCCATCAGTCATTCAATTTTATCATCGATTGACAGCTTATTTGTTATTTATTTTTTTAATTATTTTAAACTACAATTCTTTTAAAGCCAAAACAGATTTTAAAGCTATAACAATACTTAACTTTGCGATTTTTATTCAAATTGTTTTAGGAGTTTTAACTTTGATAACTGGCGTAAAGATTACTTATGCTTCCTTACACCAGTTAGGATCTGTTTTCGTGTTAACTAGTTTTTTATATATTAAATATAAAAATATGATTAGCTAACGGCTTTCAAGGTACCTTTCGAAGATTTATTAAGAGCTTGCTCAATGTCTTCAATAATATCATCAACATGCTCAATACCAATTGCAAGTCTAACATAGCCTGGCGTGACTCCTGCTTTAAGTTGTTCTTCGGGTGTTAACTGACTATGTGTTGTTGATGCTGGATGAATTGCTAAACTTCTAGCATCTCCAATATTCGCTACATGATATAAAAGTTTTAAAGAGTCTATGAACTTCTTACCAGCATCCAAGCCTCCTTTTAACTCAATACCTACAAGTCCACCTTTGCCACCTTTAAGGTATTTTTCTGCTCTATCTGCAATATTTTTATCATGCTCTGTAGGATAAATAACTTTTGTTACTTCATCATGGTTTTTTAAGAACTCAACAACTTTTTCTGCATTGGAACAATGTTGTTTCATTCTTAAAGCCACAGTTTCTAATCCTTGAATTACGCCAAAAGCATTATCTGGTGATAAAGCTGCACCTATATCTCTTAACAAGGTAACTCTAGCTCGAACTGCAAACGCAACATTTGCACCAGTTAGTTCAGGAACTACTTTACCCCATACAGCACCTCCATAACTAGCATCTGGCTCATTAAACAAAGGTTGTCTTTTTGGATCAGCTGTCCAATCAAAATTACCCCCATCAACAATACTTCCACCAACTACAGTTCCATGACCTGCTATGTATTTTGTCAAAGAATGAACCACAACTGCTGCACCATGTTCAATTGGTTTACATATAACTGGAGCTGCAGTATTATCTACTATTAGAGGGATATTGTATTTTTTTCCAATATCTGCAACTTCTTGAATTGGAAAAACCCTTAGATATGGATTTGGAAGTGTTTCTGCATAAAAAGCTCTTGTTTTATCATCAATTGCTTTTTCAAAATTTTTTGGATCTGCAGGATCTGCATACCTAACTTCAATACCAAGTTTTTTTAAAGTGTGGGTAAATAAAGCTACCGTTCCACCATACAGATCGGTTGAACTCACAATATTATCTCCTGATTGTGCAACGTTAAGAATTGCAAAAGTTGATGCTGTTTGTCCCGAAGCTACAGTTAAACAGGCTAATCCACCTTCTAAGGCTGCTACTCTTTTCTCTAGCACATCATTAGTTGGATTCATTATTCTTGTATAAATGTTTCCAAACTCTTTTAGTGCAAATAGATTCGCTGCCTGATCAGTGTCCTTAAATAGATACGAAGTAGTTCTATATATTGGAACTGCCACTGCATTAGTTGCTGGGTCTGATCTATAATCTCCACCATGAAGAGCTATTGTCTCTGGGTGATTTCTTTTTGTACTCATGTTCTGCTCCTTTTTTAGTGCTTTAACTTTATGTAAGGCGCACAATACAGTTCAAATGCCTACCGATTATGTTATGAAATTTTCCATTTTAGCTGTTATAAGCCCGCAATAGGAACAAATCGGCAAGAGTTTTTTAACATAATGTGTTTATTTTTCAAGGGAAATATAGATTTGACATTATAATTATTAATAGTATTAATCCACGCACAATGACTAAATTCGTTAAAAAAGACGAGGTTACATCCTCTTGGTTTGAAATTGACGCTAAAAATGCAGTGGTTGGTAGACTTGCCACAATTATTTCAAAGATTATCAGAGGCAAAAATAAAACTACTTATACTCCTCATATGGATCATGGAGATTTTGTTGTTGTTAAAAATATTGAACAAGCAAAATTTACTGGAAAAAAATTTCAAAATAAAAAATATTACAGACATACAGGCTATCCTGGCGGAATTAAAGAAACAACACCTGAAAAACTTCATGAAAAGAAGCCTGGTGAAACTTTAAAACTAGCTGTAAAAAGAATGTTACCTGGTGGTGTTTTAGGAAGAAAACAATTAACTAAACTAAAAATTTATTCTGGTAGTGATCACCCACATGCTGCTCAAAATCCTACAGTTATAGAATTAGATAAATTAAATAATAAAAACATAATCAGAAATTAACATGGAAAATACTCAACAAACTTCAAAAACTCCAAAATTAAAATTAGATTTTAAAGACAGTAAATATGCAACAGGAAGAAGAAAAACTTCTATTGCTAAAATTTGGTTAAAAAAAGGAACTGGAAAAATTTATGTTAATGGTAAACTTTTTAACGAATATTTTGCTAGTGATGCCCACAAAATGCAAATTACTAGACCTTTTGAAATAATTAATCAAGCAACCGAATATGATGTAAGATGTAGCGTAAGAGGTGGTGGTGCAACAGGTCAAGCAGGAGCAATGGTTCATGGTATATCTAAAGCTTTAGTTATGTTTGATGAGAGTTTTAAATCTACGCTTAGAACGGAAAAACTTACCACTAGAGATTCTAGAGCGGTTGAAAGAAAAAAACCTGGAAGAAAAAAAGCTAGAAGAAGCTTCCAATTCTCTAAAAGATAATTCTTTTTTAATATTTTACTGCTATAATATAAAATGCGTAAGCTTGATGCTTTAATTGCTGGGTCCACTGGATATATTGGTGTCCAATTAATAAAATTATTAGTAACTCATAAATATATTAATATTAAGTATTTGTGTGGAAATTCATCTGTTGGAAAAAACATTTCTTTTTATGATAAATCTTTATCATCAAAAAAACTCCCTAAGATTGTTAAATATAATAAAAAATTTCTAAACAATGTTGATTTAGTTTTTACAGCATTGCCAAATGGTGAGGCTCAAGATATTTCCAATCATTTGCTACCAAATAATACCTTAATAGATCTTGCTGCAGATTTTAGACTTCAAACAGGAAATGATTATAAAAAATGGTACAAACAAAAACATAGAGCTATATCTAATATTAAAAAAAGTATTTATGCTTTACCCGAAATTACTTCAGATAAAGTTAAGGATTTTAGTATAATTTCATGTCCAGGATGTTACCCAACTTCAATTCTTTTGCCTTTAATTCCATTAATTAAAAATAAACTAATTAAAACTAATAATATAATAATAGATTCTAAATCAGGTTATTCTGGAGCGGGAAGGGGTGTTCATAAAAAATATAAAGATAAAAATTTATATGAGTCTTTAAGTGCATATGGTGTTGGGTTTCATAGACATAATTCTGAAATACAACAAATGTTAGCTAATTATTCAAAGTCTAAAATTGAGTTTACATTTACTCCACATTTAACGCCTATGTTTAGAGGAATATTAAGTACAATTTATATAGATTTAGCTAAAGGTTCGTCTCAATCTAAAATTCAAAATTATTTAGAAAAAAAATATAAAAACAGTAAATTTGTAAAAATTCTTAAATCAAACACTCTAGTGAGTACTAATGATGTTATCAATTCTAATAATTGCTTTATTTCTGTTTGTAAAAGTAAATTTAAAGATAAACTAATAATTCTGTCTGCAATAGATAATTTGATTAAAGGGGGATCGGGTCAAGCTATTCAAAATGTTAATTTAAAATTTGGTTTTCCAATTATTGAGGGTTTAAAATGAGTAGATTATTATTTCTGATTTCTTTTTTGTTTCTAACTAATTGTTCTTTAAATAAAAATTCAGAGTTTTGGAATGAGGAT
>LIBV01000045.1 GCA_001438335.1 Pelagibacteraceae bacterium BACL5 MAG-120820-bin39 | reverse complement strand
CAACAGCATAAGTTGGGGGTACTCCTAAAAAAATTAAAAAAGGAGTCATCAAAAATCCACCACCTACTCCAAAAAGTCCTGAGAGTATTCCTACAACACCACTTAATAAAAGAATTTCTAAAACGTTAATAGGTACCTGTGCAATAGGTAAAAAGACTTCCATATTTTATATTTAAAATTAATTAAAATTATTAACTAAAAGTTATAAAAGTTCCAACTAATATTACTGACCAGTAGGCTGTTAAACCAAGAAAAATTCCTGCTTTAATTATATTTGTCTTTAAATATGAAATTTTACTGAATATTTTTAAATTTGAAAAAGACATTTCTGATGCTGAATAACACCAGAAAATAATTTGTCAAATCTAAATTTAATAAATTGTTGCCCCAAAAACTTTAATCTCATCGTCCTCAACACCAAGGACTAGCCTTCCAAGAAATTCACCTGGGATCTCTTTGTTAGTTTGTTTAATTAAGACCGTAATGTGTTCTCCTCGTCTTAAGCAACCAAATGGATCAAAGGTTTCTTTAAGGTTGGTTATAATCTTATTATTGGCCCATTGCTTACCTAGCTCAACTTCATTAGCTCCAAAAAGCATTTGCGTAGAAAAATCTTTAGTAAATCCACCATAATCTTTAATATTAGAAGATCTTACTAAATTATCCCAAATAGGTTTTGCGATTAAAAAAATCTCTTCGTCTGACTTTGATAAAAGATCCATAAATATTCTAGTTAAGGTCTAAGAAGCTTTTTTCTTCTCGTTTTCATCAACAATGTGATAAACCGGCACTTTTTCTAGAGTAAACTTCCCTGTTTGAGGATCTCTTCTAGAAACTGTCAGACAATGCCAATTTTCATCATCTAATTTCATATGATCCCCTCTGTAATAATATCCAGGCCAACGAGTTTCTTCTCTAAATAATGTATGTTCTGTTACACATTGAGACGTTAAAGCTCTATGCTTAAGTTCCCAAGCTCTCATAAGTTGATGATAATCTTCGGCACCAATATTTTCTAAGTCTTCTTGTAACCAATCAAGAAGCTCAAGTCCTCTTTTTAACATATTGCCATTAGTCATATAGTTAGATGTAATTCCTCCAACATATTCATCCATGATTTTTTGAAGCCTTTGAAGCCCTTGAATTGGTGAAATATAACTTGGTGAAACTGTTCCACCCGTAATTTCATTTCTACCGATTGTGTAATTTTCAAGAGGTTTGTATACAGCTTTCTTGAAATCTTCACATTGTTTGTCAGAAACTTTAATGCCGTCTGCTTTTTTATCTTCAATGTATTTTACCGCAGCTTTTGCAGCTAAACGACCTTCAGTAAATGAACCTGATGAAAATTTATGAGCACTTCCACCAACTGTATCACCTGCACCAAAAAGACCATCAATAGTTAACATTCTATTATAACCCCAGAAATATTCTGGTGGAGATAAGTCTTCAGGTCCACTAACCCAGGCACCTGAGCATGTCGCGTGAGAACCCATAACATAAGGCTCTGAAGTTGTTAATTCAGGATTAGTATATTTTGGATCAATATTTTGAGATGCCCAAACGACAGCCTGACCAACTGTCATACCTAAAAAGTTTTCCCATCCAACAGTTTCTAAGTGTGGGTCTTGAAATGCTTCGGTAGTTACCATATGAATTGGTCCACCCCCTGCAGCCACTTCTTGGATAAATGCATGATTTCTTAAACAAGTTGGAGTTGGATGATGATCTATATATTCACCAACTAACTCTTTAGTTTGTTCATACCATTTCTTCTCATAATTTTCGCCATTCGCATTTTGTGTATAAGTTTTTAAATGTAAGAAATATGCACCAACTGGACCATAACCATCTTTAAATCTACAAAGGACAATTCTATTTTCCATTTGTGTCATTTTTGCACCCGCCGCAATCGGAAGAGCGTAAGCAGAACCGTTACTCCAAGGAGCATACCAAGTTCTACCCATTCCTTCTCCAACCGATCTAGGTTTAAATATATGTGACGCTCCACCAGCAGCCACTATTACTGCTTTTGCTCTAAATACATGAAAATCTCCTGTTCTCATATTAAAGCCAACAGCTCCACCAATTCTATTATCTTGAGCCTCATCCATTAATAAATGAGTAATCATTATTCTATTATAAATTTTATCAGCTGATTTTTTAGCAGCTTCAGCAACGATAGGTTTGTAGCTTTCTCCATGAATCATGATCTGCCATTTACCTTCTCTTAAGTATCTACCTGTTTTTTCATTTTTCATCATAGGTAGTCCCCATTCATCAAACATATGAACAGTTGAGTCTACATGACGAGCCATGTCATAACCTAAATCTTCTCGCACCATACCCATTAAGTCATTTCTTGCATATCGAACATGGTCTTCTGGTTGGTTTTCTCCCCATTGCATTCCCATGTAACAATTGATTGCATAAAGACCTTGAGCAACTGCTCCACTTCTATCAATGTTTGCTTTCTCGACACAAATGATCTTCATGTCTCTACCCCAATGTCTAGCTTCAAATGTAGCACCAGTACCAGCCATACCACCACCAACAACTAAAATATCGCAATCCTCGTAATGTGTTTTGTGGTTACCCATTAGTAATAAACTCCTTTTTTAAAGGATTCTTTTGGCACTACTGGTAATTCTTCCCCAGTATTAAGACCGTGTGGTTCATTATATAATCTTTGTGAATTAATCTCACCTTGATTTGGCTTTTCTCCTTCAGCAAGCTTTGGAATAAATTTTCCCCATGGCTTTGTAGTGATAGGGGAAACGAAA
Source organism: Pelagibacteraceae bacterium BACL5 MAG-120820-bin39 (assembly GCA_001438335.1). Taxonomy (GTDB): domain Bacteria; phylum Pseudomonadota; class Alphaproteobacteria; order Pelagibacterales; family Pelagibacteraceae; genus Pelagibacter. The sequence continues at coordinate 4,980 of LIBV01000045.1, read as the reverse complement.
TTTTTTTCAGTTCCATTTCTAAATTTAATTTTCCATGAAATCGTTCCTTTTTCTTCTTCTCTTCTAACTCTCACACTGTGACCCATTGGAGCAAAATCTGCATAACCTCTGACATCAATAGCATGATTAGGACAAGCTTTAACACATGAATAACATTCCCAACAAAAGTTTGGCTCAATGTTTACAGCACGTCTTATGTTTTCATCTATGTGCATAATATCTGATGGGCAAATATCTACGCAATGACCACAGCCATCACATCTTGTCATGTATACAAATGTTGACATATTATTCTCTCTCCTTTTTAAAATTAATCATATTAATAATGTTTTGGTTGCTCTCTTTTAATTCCTAAACCAAATTGTTCAGGGGCATCTGCTGGTGGAGGTAGATTGTCTCTTGATCCATCAGCTTCAGCTAAATTTTTTTGAATTGCAGCACCTGGTTTATAGAACATGTGTGCAAATTTACTCCAATAAACTCCTCCGAATAAAATTAAATTTGAAGCTATAAATAAAACTAAAAATAAATAACTTAATCCTACTAATCCAAACGATTGTGTAAATGACCAAGCTAAACCAAATGTTGAGCAAGCTAATAAAGCTAAAACAAATAGATCGGCTTTAATAATTCTGTACCATGGATGTGCTTCAGCAGAGACATCTACTCTTAAGAATAACCAAAACCAAAAACCACCTAGACAAGTCATTATAGCGCCTAGGTGCCATAGAAACGACCAAGTGCTACTATCTCCAGAAGTACTAGAGTTGTAACAAAACACAAGAACAGCAGATGAAATCCAAAATATAATTGTTCCATACATTCCCAAAACATGAGCGACTCTTCTTTTTCCTGCACCTAGTTCAGAAGTTGTTGCTATATCGTGAACAACTGTTTTTGCAATAACAGCAATTCTTTCACCAGATCCTAATTCTTTGGTAGCTGAGAGTTTTGCTTTTTTGGCATTATTAAAAAAATATTGAACATTTTTTTTATGGATAATATCAACTACAGTACCAATGATAACAAGGGCCACCATAGCCACTATGAATAATTGCATTGCTATTGGATTAAAAATTTCTGTTAAATTTATAAAAGGGTTATTTAATAATATATCCATATAATTTTAGTTAGAATCTTAGTTAATTCTGAAATTATTTAGTATAATTAACTTTTCTTATCAACCATTTTAAATTAGTCAAAATGTCAAAGCAATCTTTAAGACTTCCGTTTATAGTGTTGTTTCAAAGGAATTACTGATCTAACTCCTCCTTGAGGGTTATCCACATCCCCTTGTCTTCGAGGAATAACGTGTATATGGCAATGCATAATCGATTGACCCGCCGTTTTACCAGCATTAGTTCCAATATTAAAACCTAAGACAGACTTATCTTTTTTTACAATTTCATTTTTAATTTTTTTTATTAAATCATTGCACGATAAAATCTCTTCATCTGTTAAATCAAAATAATCTTGTACATGACGTTTAGGGATTATTAAACAATGGAGATAGCTTACTGGATAACTGTCAAAACTAGCATACGCTTCATTATTTTCTAAAGCTAAACCGCTCTCTTTTATATTACAAAACAAACAAGGATTATTTGGATCTCTCATTATTTATAAATTGGATTGCTTTGAATAGCTTGATAAAAATATTTTTTTAAGATTTTGTAAGATTTTAAACTTTTTCTTTTCCATTTAAATTTGTTAACAGTTTTAACTGAAGTCACACCTTTACCTGAACCAATTAAAATAATTTCATCAAAATTATTTAAGTCTTTTATAAAAATATCTTTTTTAATTATATTTTTTATTTTTTTTTTAAAAAACTTAAGGGTAATTCCTTCGTAATAGTCTTTAATAGGTGAATAAAAAACACCATCTTTAATAAATAAAATATTTGAAGTTCCGGTTTCAAGAATTTTACCTTTATGACATAGGACAATATCAGATTTTTTACCATCAAGTTTTGCAAGATTTTTTAAAATAAATCTGTATTTTAAATTCTTATATTTAGGGTCAATTCTTTTAAAATTTATTAATTTTAAATCAAAATTTAATATTGTTTTAGGTCTAGGTCTTAAAGAAATTGATATTAAATTTTTATTTACAGCAACTCTTAAAAGATGATTATATTTTTTTTTAAAATTAATATTTTGATTTAATAATTTAAGAATATTTTTTTTTAAATTGGGTTTATTTAATTTGTATTGAGTTAGTGATTTTAATAAATTTTCTAGATGATTTTCAAAAAATAAAATTTTAGGCGGACTATTATAAATCCACATAGTTGTAAAAATACCTCTATCGCCCCATAGATCATTAAAATCTACTTCTTTAAGATTTTTAAGCAGATAAGATTTTTTTGATAAGTAAGTTACCATTGATTGTTAAAAAAGATTCAGGGTGAAATTGAAAACCATAAATTTTATCTATATTATTTTCAACGGTCATTGCAACATTTGTTTCATTGCATCTCATCGTAATTTCAAAATTTTTAACTTTAAAAGGTTCCTTTAACTTTAACGAATGATATCTGCCAACTTTATAAACACTTCCTTTTTTAAATATAGAATTTGAATTAACCACAGTTATCTTAGATTGATATCCGTGGTAAATCTTATTTTGTTCAATAATATCGCCTTTTTCACAGAATAGTATTTGTTGAAAGCCAAGACAAATTCCAATGATTTTTTTCTTTCCTTTTAAATTTTTATAAAGTTTTGAGGTGGATGGATAATTTTTAGGATTACCTGGTCCTGGGGATAGAACAACTGTATGTGCCTTCTTTAGTAAATCAATATTTATATCGTTATAGTCATCACATTTAACTTCATCAAATTTAGCAAATTGATGAACAACATTGTAAGTAAAAGAGTCTTTATGGTCGATTATATATATCATTTAAATAAATCAATTAATGCTTTGGCCTTAATATAATTTTCATTAAATTCATGATTGGCATTACTATCAATCACAACTCCTGAGGCTACAGCAATCTCAGAAATATTTTTGAAATTTAAAAGAGACCTTATGATAATATTAAATCTCATATCACCATTAAATTTTATGTAACCAAAGCTTCCAGTATAGATGTTTCTATTTTCTTTTTCTTGGTTGTTTAAAAGTTGCAAAGTACTAATTTTAGGACAGCCTATAACCGATCCACCAGGCATCATAGATTTTATAATATCTAAATTTTTAATACCTTTTTTTAGTTTTCCCCCAATAAGACTTACATAGTGATATAAATCTTTATATTCCTCTACTTCTTTCAATTTTAAAATTTTAACAGAACCAGGTTCGCAAATTTTAGATAGATCACTGCGCTCCATATCAACAATCATATTGTGTTCTTTGCTTTCTTTAATATTGTTTTGAAAATAGCTCAGAGCTTTCTTTTTATTTAGGCTTTTATTTTTTTTTAAAGTGCCAGCAATTGGTTTTGTCGAAATATTATAGCCTTTTTTAGTAATTAAATTTTCAGGAGAACAACTGATTATTGAATAATCTTCATCTTTAATCATAAAAGCTTCTGGAGCTAAATTAGTTTTAGATAACCTGCAAAAAAAATCCAGTGGGTCTATTTTAGATTTATTTACGTATTTAGTGCATATCTTTATCTGATAAGTTTCACCAGCTTTAATCTTTTTTTTAAACTGATCAAAAATTTTTGTATATGATTTTTTATCAATATTAATTTTAAAATTGTGATTAACCTTATTTTTTGTGGATAGATCAAAGTTTAAATTATTAGTTAAAGTTATTTTTTTTTCTGGTTTATAAAATATTCCTTTAGGAAAGTTTAAATTTTTTTGTTTAGGTAGTTTTATATCAATTAAATTATTCAATAATTCATAGCCAAAAAAACCTATAAATAAATCTGTTGGAGAAAATTTTTTTTTCTTTTTAAATTTTTGATTTAAAAAATCATAAATATTATTTTTATTTAAGATAATTTTTTTTGAGAAATCTGTATAAAGATCAAATCCCTTTTCAGATTTTTGAATTATATATGGTTTATTTGAATAATGAATTGATGATAATTGACTAATTGTTTTCAATTTATTCAGTTTTTAATCTTAACACAGCTTGTTCTTTAATAGGCAAATGTATTATTGCTGCAAAAACTGAGAGTGCAATAGCTAAATACCACGCATAGTCATATGAGCCGTATAGATCATGAAATAAACCTCCTAAATATGCACCAAAAAAAGATCCAATTTGATGACTTAAAAAAACAATTCCATACAATAAACCTAAATATTTCGTTCCAAATAAATGAGCTACAATTCCACTTGTAGCTGGAACTGTTGATAACCATAAAAAACCAAAACTTGCACCAAATATAAAAGCATTAAGAGTGCTGGCTGGTAAAAAAATAAATAAAATTATTGAAATTCCTCGAAGTGTATAAATTGCACTTAAGATTATTTTTTACTTATTTTGTTGAAAGATAGCCACTCAAAAGTGAACCAAAATATTAAACAAACCTATTAAAGATAAAATTGCTGCTGCAGTCCATTCTTCAAGTCCTCGATCAATTACATAGGTAGGTACATGAGTTCCAACTAACGTGATATGAAAACCACACACAAAGAAACCTAAAACTAACAAGACATAACTTTTTGTTCCTAAAGCTTCTTTTAAGGCCTCAGATGTATTTTGTGTATTGGGTTGCTCTATACTTTGTTCTTTAGACGGTGATCTAACAAAATAAGATATTCCAAAACCTATCACTAAAGCAAAAATAAAAAATACTAAGGTATCATGCCAACCAAATGCTTTTAGAGAATAGGACGTAAACAATGGTGATATAAAATATCCAAATGATCCAACTGCAGTTACAATGCTCATCGCAATTGTTCTATTTGATAAAGGGAAATGTTTACCAACCACTGCCATTGGAATGCTAATGGCCGTACCTCCTAGACCAATACCAACTAATATCCCAAGATCTAATTGAAAAAAAATTCC
>LIBV01000044.1 GCA_001438335.1 Pelagibacteraceae bacterium BACL5 MAG-120820-bin39 | reverse complement strand
CAATTTAAAAAAAGAAATAAAACTAAAATATGAGTTAGAAAAAAATGTTAATCTTGTTAGATTTGATAATTCCAGAATAGAAATATCGTTTAATGATAATTTAGATAAAGATTTTGTAAAAGATTTATCTACTAAATTATTTGAATGGACAAATAAACGATGGATTATAACTTTTAGTAAATCTAAAGGTCAAATGTCTGTAAAAGAAAAAGAAAAAAATTTAAAAAAAGAGTTAATCGACAAAGCTAAACAATCTGATTTATATAAAAAGGTCATTGAAAAATTTCCTGATGCTGAATTAGTTGATGTAAAATTTAACAATAAAGAGGAAGAAAATGACTGATTTTTCAAAGATATTAGATAAGGCAAAAGAACTTGAGGCAAAGATGAAAGAAAGCCAAGAAAAAATTAAAAACATCAGAGTAGAAGGAGTTTCAGGATCTAACTCTGTTAAGGTCACTCTTGATGGCGAGGGAGAAATGCAAAAATTGGAACTTTCAAATGAAGTTTTAAAAGAAGAAAAATCAATTATAGAAGATTTAATCGTAGCCGCTCATAATAATGCTAAATCTCAAATTAAAGTTAAAACAACTGAGGAAATCTCAAAGGCTGCAGGGGGATTCGGAATACCTGGCTTTAAATGGCCATTATAATAAATGCTTAATATAAACGAGATTGATGATTTAATTAAACTCATATCAAAACTTCCGGGTTTAGGACCAAAGTCTGCCAAAAGAATTGTTTTAAAATTAATTAATAATAGAGATGAATTAGTTAAGCCAATGGCTAACACTTTAGCACAAGTTTATAAGAATGTTACAAGATGTAGCTCGTGTGGATCTTTAAAATCTAATTCTACCGGATGTAGTAACTGCGAAAACACAAAAGAAAAACATTCAAAAATTTGTGTTGTTGAAGATATTGCTGATCAATGGTCAATTGAAAGTTCTAATATATTTAAAGGTTACTTCCACATCCTTGGTGGCACTATTTCTTCTGTAGGTCAAAGAAAAGAAGATCTATTAATAAATTCATTAGTAGAGAGAGTACATAGAGACAATATAGAAGAAGTTATACTAGCAACAAGTGCAACTGTAGAGGGACAAACAACTGCATATTATATTCAAGATAGTTTAAAAAATACTAAAGCAAAAGTTACAAAGCTTGCCCAAGGTTTACCTGTTGGTGGTGAAATTGAAAGTCTGGATGATGGTACTTTGTTTTCTGCCTTTAAAAATAGGTCAGATTTAAGTTCTAATTCTGATTAGATTTTTGCAACAATCTATTAAGGTGTAATAATGGCTCTGTATATCCAGAGGGCTGCTCTTTACCCTTAAAAATTAAATCACACGCAGTTTTAAATGCCAAAGAATTATCAAAATCATCACTCATTCGTCGATACTTTGGATCATCTTTATTCTGTTCATCAACGATTTTAGCCATATCTTTCATAATACCTATCACTTGAATTTTTGTTGTAATTCCATGATGGATCCAATTAGCAATGTGTTGTGATGAAATCCTTAATGTGGCCCTATCTTCCATAAGTCCAACATTATTTATATCTGGAACTTTAGAACAGCCAACTCCTTGATCAATCCATCTAACTACGTACCCAAGAAGAGTTTGAGCAGAGTTAGAAATTTCTGAGTTAATTTCATCTACAGACCAATTTGGTCTATCAGCTACTGGGATAGTTAAAAGATCATCTAATTTTGCTGCTGTTCTTTTTAAAATAGTTTTTTGTTGGTCAAAAATATTTATCTCATGATAGTGGAGTGCATGTAATGCAGCTGCAGTTGGTGATGGAACCCATGCGCAATTTGCTCCAGCCTTCAAATGCCCAATTTTTTGATCCATCATATCTTTCATTTTGTCTGGCATTGCCCACATACCTTTACCAATTTGTGCAACACCTGAAAAACCACACTGAAGACCTATATCAACATTATTGTTTTCATATGCTGAAATCCATTTTGAAGATTTCATATCTCCTTTTTTAATCATTGGGCCAGCTTCCATGGAGGTATGCATTTCATCTCCTGTTCTATCTAAGAAACCAGTATTAATAAAAAATACTCGATTTTTAAGGGTTCTAATACACTCTTTGAGATTTGCTGATGTTCTTCTTTCTTCATCCATAATTCCAATTTTACAAGTGTATTGCTCTAAGCCTAATAGGTTCTCTACTTCTGAAAAAATTTTATCTGTAAATGCAGTTTCTTCTGGGCCATGCATTTTTGGTTTAACAATATAAATTGATCCAGTTCGAGAATTTCCTTTATGATTTAAATCATGAAGTCCTGCTGTAGTTGTAATAAAAGCATCCATAATACCTTCGGGAATTTCACTGCCATCATTTAATAGGATAGCAGAATTAGTCATAAGGTGACCAACATTTCTTACTAAGAGCAAACTTCTCCCATGTAATTTTAATCCAATACCATCTTTTGAAATATAGCTCCTATCAGGATTTAATTTTCTCTCTAAAGTTTTGCCATTTTTTTCGAATTCATTTTTAAGATCACCCCTCATAAGTCCTAGCCAATTTCTATAACAAAGAACTTTATCTTCAGCATCAACTGCAGCAACACTATCCTCATTATCACAAATTGTGGAAACAGCAGATTCGATTATAATGTCACTTATTCGCGCTGTATCCTGCTGAGCACTAAATGCTTTTGGATCTTTTAAAATTTCAATATGAAGATTATTATTTTTTAATATTATTGCAGAGGGATCGTTTATATCTCCTCTGTGACCAACAAATTTTTCATTATCTTTAAGTTGAAATTTTTGATCATTTTTAAAAATATTTAATAAACCATTATTTACAGTAAATTTTGTAATTTCTTTCCAACTTAAATTTTCTAGTGGAAAAAACTTATCTAGAAATTCTCTACCATATTTAATAACCATTTCTCCTCTCAGGGGATCATATCTTTCTGAAACGCTATCTTCAGACTGTTCTATTGCATCAGTTCCATATAGGCTATCGTATAAACTCATCCATCTAGCATTGGCTGCATTAAGAGCATATCTAGCATTCATGATTGGTACAACTAATTGAGGTCCAGCTATTTTTGAAATTTCATCATCAACATTTTTTGTTTCAATCTTAAAATCAACCCCAACTTTTTTAAGGTATCCTATTTCGTGTAAAAAGTTTTTGTATTCTTCTAAATTAATTTGGTTGCCTTTATTTTTAATGTGCCATTCGTCAATTTGTCTTTGGATAAGGTCTCTTTTTTTTAATAGATCTTTATTTATTGGTGCTAATTCGTGGACTGCTTTATCAAAGCCTTTCCAGAAATCTTCTTTTGCAATCTTTGTATTTTTTAAGAGATCATCATTAATAAAATTAAATAATATTTCTGAAACTTTGAGATTATTAATACTTATATATTTTTCTTTCATACAATTTTTGTATCCCTATATAAATTTTGTTCAAGATCAGTTTCTCTCTGAGCGTTATATGAATACCTAAGAGTTTATCAATTAATTAATTTTTAACTCCCAAACTAGGAATAATTATAATCAACTGCAAAAAAACATACCTTTTAATGTTATTATGTCAAATAATTATTAATTTTCTAAACATTTTGTTGCCTTTTTTATAAAATATTTGAATATCATTATTAAAATGAAAAATTATCTAAACTTTGAATCTGAAATAAAAAATCTTGAAAATGAAATCGATAAATTAAAAGATCCCTATAATCAAGAAGGATTGGCTCAAGTAGACACTCAAAAAATTTCTAAAACTCAAGAAGAATTAGATGAAAAATTAAAAGTGATTTATTCAAATCTTGATCCTTGGCAAACAACAATGGTTGCCAGACATGAGGACAGACCAAAATCGAAATTTTTTATTGATAATTTATTTGATAATTTTATTCCCCTTTCGGGAGATAGATTTTATGGCGAAGATAAATCGGTATTAACCGGTTTTGCAAAATTTCATGGTCAGTCGGTTTTGGTAATAGGCCAAGAAAAAGGAGATAATTTAGAAAGTAGAATAGAGAGAAATTTTGGAATGATGAGACCAGAAGGATATAGAAAAACTATTCGATTAATGCAGTTAGCTAATAAATTTAATATTCCAATAATATCTTTCATAGACACACCAGGCGCATATCCAGGTGTTGGTGCGGAGGAAAGAGGTCAAGCAGAGGCAATAGCTAAATCAATTGAATGCTGTATGGAATTGAAAGTACCGACATTAGCTATAGTAATTGGAGAAGGTGGTTCTGGTGGAGCTATAGCTTTAGCATCTTCAAATAAAGTAATAATGTTGGAAAATGCAATTTACTCAGTAATTTCTCCTGAAGGATGCGCGACAATATTATGGAGAGATCCAAAAAAAATGCTTGATGCAGCAAAAGCAATGAAATTATCTGCTAAAGATTTGTTAGAGCTAAAAGTAATAGATGAAATTATTAAAGAGCCCTTAGGTGGGGCTCATAGAGACAAAGATTTAATGCTAGAGAATGTAAGAGATTCAATTGAAAAAAATTTAAATTTTTTTAAAGAAATGACTTCAGAAGAAATTTTTAGTCATCGAAAAAATAAGTTTTTGAAGATTGGAAGAAATAAAGGATTTATCAATAATCCTGAGGATCTAAGTGCATTAACTCCTAAAAATAAAAAATTTATTAGTATATTTAAATCAAAAAAATTTTTGATTTATTCGGGAATTGCTTTTTCAATAATATTATTGAGCCTAGTTGCTTTTTTATAAAGCTCCACAACAATTTTTAAATTTTTTTCCTGTTGCTTCACATCTATCATTTCTTGAAATCTTTTCATCTTTTTTAGCAATTAATAGACATTTAGGATTTTCAGATATACTTTTTTGGTTATTAGAAGATTGTAAAGAATTTTTTTGCTCTACAACTTTTAGATTCATTAAAATAGTTACATAATCTAGTTTAAGTTTTTCAAGTAAATTTTTAAATAGTTCAAAAGCTTCTTTTTTATATTCAATTAAAGGATCTCTTTGTCCATAAGATCTAAGACCAATCACTTGTCTTAATTGTTCGAGATATTGAATATGGGATTTCCAATTTAAATCTATTGATTGTAAAAATATTCTTTTTTCAATCTCTTTTGCATACTTTTCTCCTAAAATTTTAATTCTTTCATCTCTAGACTCCTTAAATTTTCCAATTATTTTTTCTTTTAAACTTATTTCCGAGGTCTCAATCAATTCTTGAAATTCTTTGTTATCAAAACTTTTACCAATTATTGCCTTTAGCTTGTTATCAAAATCAGTATTTTTTGGACTAGATTTTTTTTCTCTTTTTAAATAAATAATATTTTCAATAATCTCTTTTAGAAATTCGTCAGAGTAATCAAAAATAGTTTCACTATTCAAAGCGTTATTTCTTTGAGAAAATATGACGTGTCTTTGATCATTCAAGACGTTATCAAATTTTATTAAAGTTTTTCTAATATCAAAGTTTCTTGCCTCAACTTTTTGTTGTGCTCTTTCTAATGCTTTGTTAATCCAAGGATGGTCAATACTTTCACCATCTTTAAGTCCTAGTTTTTGTAGAATATTATTCATGGACTCTGAACCAAAAATTCTCATTAAGTCATCTTCAAGACTTACATAAAAAATTGAACTTCCTTCATCTCCTTGTCTTCCAGATCTTCCTCTCGCTTGATTATCAACTCTTCTAGATTCCATTCGTTCTGTGCCGATTACAAACAAACCTCCTAGAGATTTTACCTTTTCTTTGTTTAATTTTAGCTGATCTTCAGGTATTGAACCTTTTTTCCCACCAAGCTGAATATCAACACCTCTACCAGATATACTTGTCGTAATTATTACAGAATTTTCCTTACCTGCATTTGCAATAATTTCTGCTTCATTTTCGTGATTTTTTGCATTTAAAACTACATGTTCCACTTTTTCCCTTTTTAGCAAATCTGAATAAATTTCAGATTTATTTACACTCGAGGTAAAGACTAAAATTGGTTGACCATTTTTATGGCATTCAGATATTTTTTTAATAATTGCATCATTTTTTTCTTTTTCTGTTCTAAAGATTTGATCATTAAAATCTTTTCTGATCATAGATTTATTTGTCGGAATAACTAAAACTGGTAAATTATATATTTCATAAAATTCCTCAGCTTCAGTGGCTGCAGTACCTGTACATCCTGATAATTTTTTATATAATTTAAAATAATTTTGATAAGTGATAGAAGCCAATGTTTGGTTCTCTACTTGAATATCTAATTTTTCTTTAGCTTCTAAAGCTTGATGAAGTCCGTCACCAAATCTTCTTCCTTCAAGAATTCTACCCGTTAATTCATCTATGATCTTTAAACTACCATCTTTTACAAGGTAGTCTCTACCACTTACAAACAAATGGTTTGCTTTTAAAGCTTGATTAACATGATGAACTAGATGTAAATTTTCAGGGTCATAAAAATTGTTATTTTTAAGAACACCTGCATTCCCAAAAATTTTTTCAACATTATTAATACCATCATTAGTTAGGAGAATACTTTTCTCTTTTTCATCAATTTCGTAATCTTTTTTATCAAGTTGTCTTACTAATTTGTCGATTGCTAGATATTGATAAGTTTTATCTTCTGCGGCTCCAGAGATTATCAAAGGTGTTCTAGCCTCATCAATTAAACATGAGTCGATTTCATCAACAATAGAAAAAAAATGATCCCTTTGTACTTTTTCTTCATTTGAGTACTTCATGTTATCTCTTAAATAATCAAAGCCTAATTCACTATTAGTTGCATAAGTAATATCGCAGTTATAATTTAATTTTCTTTCCTGATCATTTTGGAAGTTATTTATAAAACCTGATGACAATCCTAAAAATCTATAAATTTCTCCCATTTCCATAGAGTCTCTTTTTGCAAGATAATCATTAACCGTTACTACATGAACTCCATTTTCATTAAGCGCATTTAAGTAAGCAGCTAAAGCAATGGTTAGTGTTTTTCCTTCACCGGTTCTCATCTCTGCAATTTTACCCTCATGCAGTGCCACCCCCCCTATTAACTGAACATCATAGTGTCTTTCATTTCTGGTTCTTTTTGATGCTTCTCTAACTAAGGCAAAAGCCTCCGGTAGAAGATCGTCTAACTTTTTACCTGACTTTAATTTTTGTTTAAGTTCTAGAGTTTTTTTAGGGAAATCTTCATTACTTAAAGGCCTAATTTGATCTTCAAGAGAGTTAATGTTTGATACAATTTTTTCAATTCTGTCTAACTCTTTTTCATTATTAGATTTAATAAATTTTGAGAGAAAGTTTAAAGGATTGAACATTAGTTTTTTTGATTTATTATTTACTTATAACCTTTAATATAAGTATCAATTAAAATTTTTAAACACCATGGGAATTAATTTAACTAATTTTTTATCATCCAAATCAAACAATACTAAAATGATTGATTTTCAGGATTTAGACCATATTGATGGTATCTCCATATCTACAGTTAGTGCCAATTTATATAAAAATAATCGTGATGATTTAGTAATGTTTTATTTTAGAGACGGAGCTAATTATGCATCTGTTTACACTCAATCAAAAATCATCTCAGAGAATATAAAGTGGAATTTAAATCAAAAAAGTAAAAAAATTTATTCACTAATTATAAACACTAGAAATGCAAATGCATTTACAGGAAATGATGGTTATCAAAGTTTAAAAAATATTGCAAAGTTGGTTTCTGAACAATTAACAGAAAAACAAAAAAGTGACGATGATAAACCAAAAGTAATTAGTAGTAGAGAGGTAATTTTTGG
>LIBV01000043.1 GCA_001438335.1 Pelagibacteraceae bacterium BACL5 MAG-120820-bin39 | reverse complement strand
AATGCAAAAAGTTTCTACAGATGATTTTTCAAATGAAAATTTCAAATGGCTTACGTCACAAAATATTAATGTAGGTTATGCACCAGTTAATGCCATGCGAGTAAATTTTGTTGGTGAACTTGGCTGGGAATTACATCATCCAATTGAATATCAAAATCATATTTTTGATAAATTGATGGAAGCTGGAAAAGATCTAGGTTTAAAACCTTTTGGAATTAGAGCAATGAATAGTTTAAGATTGGAGAAATCTTACAAATTAGTCGGAACCGAAATGTCAATTGAATATTCACCTTATGAGTCAGGTTTAGATAGATTTATTCATCCTAACAAAGGAAACTTTATAGGGTTAGAAGCTTTAAACAAATGGAGAGAAAAAGGTTTTGAAAACAAGTTAGTTACGCTTGAAGTTTATAACACTACAGATGCTGATGTACTTGGTAATAATCCAATTTATTATAATGATCAAGTTGTAGGTAGAGCAACAGGTGGAGAATATGGATTTAGACTTGATAAATCTATGGCATTAGCAATGATCAAACCTGAATTTGCGACAATTGGACAAAAATTAAAAGTAGATATTTTAGGAACTATGTACGATGCTGCGATTATGGATGAAAGTCCTTACGATCCGGAAAATAAATTATTGAGAGCTTAATGAAAATTTTAGTCGCTGTAAAAAGAGTAATCGATTACAACGTACAAATCAGAGTAAAAGAAGACGAATCTGGAGTAGTCACCGATAACGTTAAAATGTCAACTAATCCACCTGATGACAATGCAGTTGAAGAAGCGGTAAAGATTAAAGAGTCTGGAAAAGCAACCGAAATTATTGCAGTAACAATTGGTGAAGAAAAAGCTCAAGAAACTGTAAGAAAAGCATTAGCGGTAGGAGCAGATCGAGGAATTCATGTTAAAGCTGATGGTATTTTAGAGCCTCTTATGGTGTCTAAGCTTTTACAAAAAATAGTTGATAAAGAAAAACCTGATTTAGTTTTAATGGGGAAACAAGCAATTGATGATGATTGTAATCAAACCGGTCAAATGTTAAGTGCACTTTTGAATTGGCCACAAGCTACATTTGCATCAAAAATAGATGTTAAAGATAATAAATTAGAAGTAGTTAGAGAAGTTGATGAAGGGCTTGAGACAATTGAAATTAATTTACCAGCAGTAGTAACTTGTGACTTAAGACTTAATGAGCCAAGATACGCTTCATTACCAAATATAATGAAAGCAAAAAAAAAGACTATAGATCTTCTAAGCGCCTCTGACCTTGGTGTTGATATATCTCCAAGAATTCAACAAATCAAAGTGGAGGAGCCACCAAAAAGAAAAGCAGGAATTAAAGTAGCTAATGTTGCAGAACTTGTTCAAAAACTTAAAAATGAAGCAAAGGTAATTTAATGTCAGTTTTATTAATTGCAGAACACAATAATAAAGAATTAAGACCATTTACTTTGAATGCAGTTACAGCTGCCTCTCAAATTGATCAGGATGTGCATGCTTTAATTATTGGTAATAACTCCGAGGAAGCACAAAAAGCTCTTTCAGCCTTACCGCTAGTAAAAAAAGTAATTAGTGTAGAGGCCGCTCATTATGAAAATTTTACAGCTGAAAATTTTGCTCCTGTGGTTGTTAAATTATCTGCAAATTATTCTCATATTGTTTCTTCTGCTAATACTTTTGGTAAAAATTTGATGCCTAGAATTGCAGCAATTTTAGATACATCACAAATTAGTGACATTACAAAAGTGATATCATCAGATACTTTTTTACGACCTATATATGCTGGAAACGCTTTTGCTACTGTAAAAAGTAATGACTCTAAAAAATGTATTACTATTAGACCAACTTCTTTCGACGCATGTGAAAGTTCTGGAGGATCTGCGCCAATTGAAAAAGCAGAAGGTGCTGAAGAATTTATTCAAACTAAATTTATAAAAAGAGAAGAAGTTAAATCTGATAGACCAGAACTTGGAACAGCAAGAATAGTTGTTTCAGGTGGCAGAGGAATGCAAAGTGGAGATAATTTTAAATTAATTGCAGATGTCGCAGATAAATTGGGTGCAGCTATTGGAGCTTCAAGAGCTGCTGTAGATGCAGGATATATAACAAATGATCATCAAGTGGGTCAAACTGGAAAAGTAGTGGTACCAGATTTATACATTGCTGTTGGAATATCAGGAGCAATTCAACATTTAGCAGGCATGAAAGAAAGTAAGGTTATTGTTGCAATTAATAAAGATGGCGAAGCTCCAATTTTTAGCGTTGCTGATTATGGTCTTGAGGCTGATTTATTTGAGGCCCTTCCTCAGTTTTTAGAAGAGCTGAATAAATTAAACACTATACAAAAATAATCCTTAAAGATAAAAATACTTTATGTCTAGAGAGTCAATGGAGTATGATGTTGTAATTGTGGGTGGTGGGCCATCTGGATTATCTACTGCCATAAAATTAAAGCAAATTGATTCAAATTTAAATGTTTGTCTTTTAGAAAAAGCTTCAGAGATTGGAGCGCATATTTTAAGTGGGAATGTTTTTGAAACGAGAGCTTTAGATGAATTATTACCCAATTGGAGAGATTTAAATGCTCCAGTTAAAACTAAAGTTAGTAAAGAAAAATTTTTATTTTTAGGAAAAACAAAATCTTTAAGTTGGCCAACATGGTTATTACCAGCTGTTCAACAAAACCATAAGAACTATATTATAAGTCTTGCAAATTTATGTAGATGGTTAGCTGAGCAAGCAGAAGCTTTAGGAGTAGAAATATTCCCAGGATTTCCAGCAAGTGAAATTTTATATAATGAAGATGGATCTGTAAAAGGAGTTGTCACCCAAGATATGGGAATTGATAAAGATGGTAATAAGAAAGATAGTTTTGAACCAGGAATTGAGTTAATAGGTAAAGTAACAGTTTTTGCTGAAGGATGCAGAGGACATTTAGGAAAACAGCTAATCAAAAATTTTGATCTTAATAAAGATAAAGACCCACAACAATACGGAATTGGATTCAAAGAAATTTGGGAAATTAATGAAAAAAATCATGAAGAAGGTTTGGTAATGCACACAGCCGGATGGCCGTTAGATAATAATACCTATGGAGGTAGCTTTATATATCACGCAGAAAATAAACAAGTTTTTTTAGGTTATGTAATTGGTTTAGATTATAAAAATCCTCATTTGTCTCCTTTTGATGAATTTCAAAGATTTAAAACACATCCTTCAATAAAAAAAATTATTGAAGGTGGGAAAAGAATTTCATATGGCGCAAGAGCTTTAATTGAAGGAGGTATTCAAAGTTTACCTAAAATGCATATGCCAGGCGCCTTACTAATAGGATGTGATGCCGGAACTCTCAATATGCCAAAAATAAAAGGCTCTCATACAGCGATGAAAAGTGGAATGATTGCTGCAGAAACAATAGTTGATCATATAAAAGATAATAAAGATTTATCTGATTATGAGGAGAGATTTAAAACTAGTTGGGTTTATGAAGAACTATTTAGAGCAAGAAATGTTAAGCCTAGCTTTAGTTGGGGTTTAATCCTTGGGATTATATTTACTGGAATTGACCAGATATTGTTTAAAGGAAAATTACCTTTTACATTGAGACATAAACACGCTGATCACGAAACTTTAAAGGATGCTAAGGATATGCCTAAAATCGAATATCCAAAACCAGATAATATTATTACTTTTGACAAAACAAGTTCTGTTTATTTAACAGGAACTAATCACGCTGATAATCAGCCAGTTCATTTAAAACTTAAAGATCCAGAGCTACCAATAAACTATACTCTAGAAAAATTTGATGAACCTGCTCAAAGATATTGTCCAGCAGGAGTATATGAAGTTCAAAATGAAAATGGTAAAAATAAATTTGTCATAAATTCCCAAAATTGTATTCACTGTAAAACTTGTGATATCAAAGAACCTTCGCAAAATATTACTTGGGTAACCCCTGAAGGTAGTGGAGGACCAAAATATGGCAATATGTAATTTAATTTTTTAAAAAAAATCTGCCCAACAACTTTTAAGAGATATCAATAGCAAATTTTTTCAAAGTTTCGATAGGTAAAATTTTTAAAGTATTTTGATGAGTGCTCTTTAGATATATTGGACAACCTTTTCCAGCTTCAACTGCTTTTGCATACCAGCTTGCACAAACACACCACCCATCTCCATCTTTTAATCCAGGAAATCCAAATTCAGGATGTGGTGTAATTAAATCATTTCCTGCTTCTTTACACCATTCTAAAAATTCTGTTGTAACTTTAGCACAAACAGTGTGAACTCCATGATCGTTATCGTCTGTATTACAACATCCATCACGATACCAACCAGTTAAAGGATCAAAAGAACAATCTTCTAGTTTTTCACCTAGAACATTTTTTTGTTTTTCCGTCATTTAAATTTTCGTTGGATTTGGTTGGCCTTTGTAAACTTCTTCTGGATCAAATTTCTTTTCTTTTTCTAGAAATTCCATTTCAATTTTTCTTCCATTGTCAATTGGCCCTAATGGAACAGATCTATAAAAACAAGATCTATAACCTACATGACAGCTAGCACCATCACCAATATCCACAGTTAACCATATAGAGTCTTGATCGTCATCAATTCTTATTTCTGTAACTTTTTGAGTAAAACCACTAGTTTTGCCTTTATGCCAAATTGATTTTCTTGACCTGCTAAAATAATGAGCTTCTTTGGTTTCTATTGTTTTTTTTAGCGCTTCAACGTTCATATAGCCATGCATTAAAATATCTTTAGTTTTGGAGCACATGGTAATGACTGGTATTAGTCCGTCATTATCAAATTTAGGTGAAAGAAGGTTACCCTCTTCAATTTCAATAACATTTTCTCTTTTTTTGAACATTTTAGGGGATTATGTAGCACAAATCTCAGTATATTAAATATTTTAAAAACGTTAATTTATGGGTATAAAACGTTCGATGAAATTAGTTAAAGATACAGATAACCAGGAAATTAAAAAAGTAACTGATCAAGAAGCTGAAGAAGCTTTTAAAACAATCTTATCTTGGATGGGAGAAAACCCTAACAGAGAAGGTTTGTTAGAAACACCCAAGAGGGTGGTTAAGGCTTATAAAGAATATTTTGGAGGTTATGGCCTAGATGCAAATAAAATTCTAGAAAAGACTTTTGGTGATGTTGAAGGTTATGATGATATGGTAGTAGAAAAAAATATTTCTGTATCAAGTCATTGTGAACATCATATGGCTCCAATTGTTGGAACAGCTCATGTAGCATATATTCCTAAATCAAGAGTAGTTGGTCTTAGTAAGTTAGCACGTGTTGTAGAAGTTTTTTCTAAAAGACTACAAACCCAAGAAAGATTAACAATGCAAATAGCTCAATCTTTAATGTCAGCTCTGGATGCGAAGGGTGTAGCAGTTACAATAGATGCTGCACATCAATGTATGACTATGAGAGGTATCAAAAAAGAAAATGCGACTACAGTTACAAACTATTTCGTTGGACAATTCAAAGAAGATTTAAGTATTCAAAATAGGTATTTAAGATTTATAAGTAAATAAAGCTGTGTCTAATCAATTTAAAGCAATAATCCTCAATCAAGAAGGAGAGAGCTTTTCCAGAAAAGTTGAAACGGTAGATCAATCTTTTTTAAAACATGGTGATGTAACAGTTAAGATTGATTACTCATGTTTAAATTATAAAGATGCATTAATTTTAAATAATGGTGCAAAACTTGTTAAAGAATACCCTCATATACCTGGAATAGATTTTTCAGGAACAGTAGTTGAGAGTGAAAATGAAAAATTTAAAAAAGATGATCAAGTTATTTTAACTGGCTGGAGAGTGGGTGAAATTTTTTATGGCGGTTTCTCTCAATATGCAAAAGTAAATGCAGATTTTTTAGTAAAAAAACCATCGAACCTATCATCTAAAGAAGCCATGATTATGGGTACGGCTGGCTTAACCGCTTTATTGTGCGCATTCGCAATTAAAGCACGAGAAGAATTATTGCTAGGAGAAAAAGTAAAAGATGTATTGGTAACAGGAGCTTCTGGTGGCGTCGGTAGCATTGCGGTTATGATATTGTCTAAGTTTGGATACAATGTTACTGCAGTGACAGGAAAAAAATCAAACGAAGATTATTTAAAATCATTAGGTGCAAAAAGCATTATAAATAAAGACGAATTAGACAAGGATTCTAGACCATTAGATAAAGGTTTGTGGGATGGAGTTGTGGATACCGTGGGTGGTAAAATTTTAGCAAATTGTTTAGCTCAAACTAAAGATAATGGAATAGTTGCTGCCTGTGGAAATGCATCTGATTATAAATTAAATACAACAGTTATGCCATTTATTATCAGAGGTGTAAAACTTTGGGGTATTAATTCTGTTAATGCTTCTATCAAAAGAAGAGAATTTGTTTGGAACGAAGTTTCAAGTATTATTGATTTTAAAAAATTAGAACAATCTATAAAAATAATAAGTTTAGAGGATTTAATTGAAGTATATTCAAAAATGTTAAAGGGAGAAACGTCTGGAAGATATATTGTAGATGTAAATAAATAAATGGATTGGGATAAATTAAAAATATTTCATGCTGTTGCAGAAGCTGGAAGCTTTACTAACGCAACCGTAAATCTCAACCTTAGTCAATCTGCTATTAGTAGACAAATTCAGTCATTAGAACAAGATTTAAAAGTTCAATTGTTTGAAAGACATGCAAGAGGATTAACCTTAACCGAAAATGGTGAATACGTTTTTAAAACTGCTCATGAGGTAATTAGCAAATTAAAAGAAGTAGAAAGTTCATTAGGTGATCAAAAAAATAAACCCACAGGCAAATTAACAATCACAACTGTAAGAAGTTTTGGTACTCACTGGTTAACTCCAAGAATTGAAGAGTTTATGAGACTTAATCCTGAAATTGAAATTGAACTTATATTCGATGATAAAGAATTAGATTTAAGTACTCGTCAAGCAGACATTGGAATTTTTATGAGAAGACCAAAACAGCTAAATTATATTCAAAAAAAATTAGTTGATATAAAGTATTATATTTATGGTTCAAACAAGTATTTAGAAAAAAATGGAATGCCAAAAACAATACCGGATTTAAATAAGCATAAATTTATATCTTTTGGCAAAGGTGCACCTTCGCCAGTTTACAATCCAGACTGGGCATTAAAGCTTGGTATGCATGATGGGAAAAAAAGAAAATCAATAATGAAAGTAAATAGTGTTATGGGTTTATTGTTAGCGGTAGAGTCAGGTGTAGGTTTGGCTGCCTTACCAGAATATTTGGTTTCAAATTCCAACAATGTAATAAAAGTGTTACCTAAATCAGAGGGACCAATTACAGAAGCTCATTTTGTTTATCCTCAGTCACTTAAAAATACAGCTAGAGTTCAGGCTTTTAGAAATTTTCTATTTAGTAAAATTGGCGATTGGAAATAATCTTTATTTTATTGACTTTTCTTAGTCTATATGCGATTGATAATCATTCGCAATTAAAATAATCTTAATAAATTATTACATAAATAAAAAAAATGAAGTTTGTACTGGCTATAATAACAACCCTAAGTTTATTAACGGGGCATTTAAATGCAAATGAAGTTAATATTTTTAGCTCAAGACATTATGATTCTGATATTCAGCTTTATGAAAAATTTACAAATCAAACAGGTATTAAAGTAAATATAATTTCAGGAGAGGACGCAGCTTTACAAAAAAGAATTATTGAAGAAGGAGCTGACTCTAAAGCAGATATTTATATCACCTCAGATGCCGGAAGATTAGGTCTATTTGATGCAAAGGGAATGTTTCAAAATTCAATGTCATCTATAATAAAAGATAAAGTACCTGTAAATTATAGAAGTGAAAATTGGACAGGAATTTCAAAGAGAGCAAGAGTTATTTTTTATTCAATTGATAGAGTAAAAAATCATGAAATTGAAAATTTAAATTATGAAGATTTATCAAATTTGAAATGGAAAAATAGAATTGCTATTAGACAATCAAACAGTATTTACAATCAATCTTTGCTAGCATCATTAATCAG
>LIBV01000042.1 GCA_001438335.1 Pelagibacteraceae bacterium BACL5 MAG-120820-bin39 | reverse complement strand
AAAAGATGAAGTGGATTTTTTATCACAACATAAAGGAAATATAACTTTTGAGATAACTCCACAGCATTTAACTTTGTTTGCACCTGATTGTTATGACAAACTTGGAACTTATGCGCAAATGAACCCACCATTAAGAGATAAATCTCATTATGATAGATTATGGTATGCGGTGAAAAATAATTTTAATGACACCATTGGTTCAGATCACGCTCCACACTTAAAAGTTAATAAAGATAAAGAGTATCCTAATTCACCATCAGGAATGCCTGGTGTGCAAACATTAATGCCGGTTATGCTAAATCATGTCAACGATGGAAAGCTAACTTTAAACCAGTTGGTAAACTTAGTCTGTGAAAATCCTGTAAAGATTTTTGGAATTAAAAATAAAGGTTTTATAAAAGAAGGATTTGATGCAGATTTTACAATTGTAGACATGAATAGAACAATTGAAATTAAAAATGAAAATATTGAAAGCAAATGTGGCTGGACTCCATTTAATGGATTTCAATTTAAAGGAACACCCACTCATACTATTGTTATGGGAAAAATTAAAATGCAAGATGGAAAAATTTTGGGAGACCCTGAGGGAACTCCTTTACAATTTAACTAACTTTAATAGTAAAACTGTTAACAAGAATTACCCCAACTACAATTAAGAATAATCCTAAGACGGCTTGCCAAGCTAAACTCTGTTTAAAGAATATATAACCTAGTATTGCAATAGTAAAAATTCCAAGTCCACTCCATGTTGCATAGACAATTGCTATTGGAAGTTTGTTTACAACAAATGTTAAAAGATAGAATGCACTTAAATAGAAAATCGATAGAGCAACTGTAGGAACTAGTCTGGTAAAATTTTGTGATACAGGTAATAACATTGTGCCAGCAACTTCACAAAAAATTGCTCCTACTAGAAATATATAGGTTTTAACCATTATTTAAAATTTGATGTTTAATTAAGTCTTGTTTGATTTCATTCAATATTGCAGGATCATCAATAGTAGGTGGTATATTAAACTTTTCATTGTCAGCAATTTTTCTAATTGTTCCTCTTAAAATTTTTCCAGATCGAGTTTTAGGTAATCGTTTAATGACAATTGCTACTTTAAAAGCTGCTACTGGACCTATTTTATCTCTAACCATTTGCACACACTCTTTTGAAATCGTTGCATGATCTTTATCGACCCCAGACTTTAAAACTATTAAGCCAATAGGTAATTGACCTTTTAATTTATCAGCTATGCCAAGTACTGCACATTCAGCAACCGATTGATGCTCGGATAACACCTCTTCAATAGCACCTGTTGACAATCTGTGACCGGCAACATTGATAATGTCATCTGTTCTAGACATAATCCAGATATAACCATCCTCATCAATGTGTCCCGCATCATAGGTTTGGTAATAACCTTCATAATTAGTCATGTAATTTTCTTTATATCTTTGATCCGCATTCCATAATGTTGGAAAAGTTCCTGGAGGTAACGGCAGTTTCACAACAACATCTCCCATTTCATTTGGTTTTGCTAAACTTTGATCAGGTTTAATTATTTTTACATCATAACCTGGAACAGCTTTGCAGGCTGAACCATATTTTGTTTTCATCATTTCAATTCCGGTACAATTTGAGCTGATTGCCCAGCTGGTTTCAGTTTGCCACCAATGATCAATTACAGGTACTTTAAGTAAGTTTTCAGCCCACTTAATTGTATCAGGATCTGCTCTTTCGCCAGCAAGAAATAAACTTTTAAAATTACTTAGATCATATTTAGAAAAAAATTTACCTTCAGGATCTTCTTTTTTGATCGCTCTAAAAGCAGTGGGTGCAGTGAATAAAGATTTTACTTTATATTCAGATATAATTTTCCAAAAAACTCCAGCATCAGGAGTGCCAACTGGTTTTCCTTCAAATAAAACAGTAGTGCATCCTTTAAACAAAGGTGCATAAACAATATAAGAGTGTCCTACGATCCAGCCAATATCACTTGCTGACCACCAAACATCATCGATATCAATATTGTAAATATTTTTCATGGTCCATTTCAAAGCAACGATGTGACCTCCAATATCTCTGACGATCCCTTTAGGAGTTCCAGTGGTTCCTGAAGTATATAATATGTAAGCATATTCATTTGAGTTCATCTCTACACAATCTGTTTCAGCGGCATTTGCCATTGCTTCATCAAAACTTATTTCTTTAGGAGCATTCAATTTAACTTCGTGACCTGGTCTTTGAAATAAAATCAGCTTATCAATTTTATGTTTGGCTTGAAGAATGGCTGCATCTACCAAAGGTTTGTATTCTACTGTTCTACCTGGTTCAAAACCACATGAGGCTGTTATTAAAACTTTGGCTTTACTATCATCAATTCTGCTAGCTAATTCATTTGATGCAAAACCGCCAAACACTACAGAGTGGATAGCACCAATTCTTGCACAAGCTAACATTGCAACTACTGCTTCAGGGATCATTGGCATATAAATTATGACCCGATCACCTTTTTGAACGCCTTGGTTTTTTAATGCACCCGCAAACTTAGAAACTTTTTGTCTTAATTCTTTAAAGGTGAATTGACTTTTATTACCCGTAATAGGGCTATCATAAATTAATGCAGTCTTATCTCCGTGTCCATTGTCGATATGAATGTCTAATGCATTGTAACACGTGTTAGTAACACCATCTTCAAACCATTTATAGAAAGGTGGATTACTTTTATTTAAAATTTTAGTTGGTTTTTTAAACCAAAAGACATCGTTAGCAGCTTCTGCCCAAAAATTTTCAGGATTATCAATGGATTGTTGATAAATTTTGTGAAATTTGTCTGACATTACAATTTGATTCGTTTTTTATTTTTTATTCAGTTTTTAACTTATAAATTGTATTTAATTTTAAAAAATAAGTAAAATCAATGCTTATTAATGTCATTTAAGTCTTCATTGTTCTAAATTTATTTGTTATCTAACACTCCTAACCCTTAATATTGGCTTTAGGAAACTAAAGTCTAGTTTATATAAACTAAATAATAAAAACTAACTAAAGAGGGAGTTTTTTATGAAAAAACTAAAATTGTTTGCTCTTACAGCTGTTGCCCTAATGGGTGTTACAGGTGTAGCAAACGCAGAAACTGTGATGTTAGCTTCTGATGATTTTGTTGGAATTTCGTTCTGGCTTGTATCAATGGCTTGTTTAGCAGCAACTGTATTCTTTTTCTTAGAAAGAAGTTCAGTTCCAGCAGGTTGGAGAGTTTCAATGACTGTTGCTGGTCTAGTAACTGGTATTGCATTCGTACACTACATTTACATGAGAGAAGTATGGATCATGACTGGTGAGTCGCCAACAGTTTACAGATATATTGACTGGTTAATTACAGTTCCATTATTGATGTTAGAATTCTATTTTGTTCTATCAGCAGTAAACAAAGCAGACTCTGGAATTTTCTGGAGACTGATGTTAGGAACATTAGTAATGTTAGTCGGTGGATACTTAGGAGAAGCTGGATACATCAACGCTACACTTGGTTTCATTATCGGTATGGCTGGTTGGGTATACATTCTTTATGAAGTATTCTCAGGTGAAGCAGGCAAACGTGCAGCAAAAAGTGGTAACAAAGCACTTGTTACAGCTTTTGGTGCAATGAGAATGATCGTTACAGTAGGTTGGGCTATTTACCCATTAGGTTACATTTTTGGTTACCTAACAGGTGGAGTAGACGCTAGCTCACTAAACGTGATTTACAATGCAGCTGACTTCTTGAACAAGATCGCTTTCGGTCTGATCATTTGGGCAGCAGCTATGAGCCAACCAGGTAGAGCAGCTACTAAGTAATAAGCTTTACTAATTAAAAGTTTAACTAGGGCAGGTATGTTTTTACATACTTGCCCTATTTTTTTAAGTCCTTATATATAGTTTATGGCAAAAATTACTTACCACACTCACGATAATAAAACCCATACTGTAGATGTTCAAAATGGTTTGAGTGTTATGGAAGGTGCTGTGCAAAATGACATTCCAGGTATTGATGCAGATTGTGGTGGAGGGATGGCTTGTGCTACCTGCCACGTTTATGTCAATGAAGAGTGGTTAGATAAGCTTCCAGAAAAAGAGGATGGTGAAGAAGATATGTTAGATATGGCTTTTGAGCCAAAACAAAATAGTAGATTGAGTTGTCAATTAATAGTTTCGGATGAACTAGATGGTTTAGAGGTAAACATTCCATCAAAGCAAGGTTAGATGAATAAGACAGATGTATTAATTATTGGTGCTGGACCAACAGGTTTATTTTGTGCACATCAACTAGGTATCATCGGTTTAAAATGTGAGATTGTAGACAACTTAGATAAAGTTGGTGGTCAATGTATTGAGCTTTATCCAGACAAACCCATCTATGACATTCCAGCTGTACCAGAATGCACTGGAGAAGAGTTAACTAATAATCTTTTACAACAAATTAAACCTTTCAATATTAATTTTCATCTTAATCAGAGAGTAGAGGAAGTTAAAAAGATCGACAATCACTGGTATGTAAAAACAAATAGTGGCAAAGAGTTTACAGTAGCTAGTATTGTGGTTGCTGGAGGGGTTGGATCTTTTGAACCTAGAAAATTTTCAGTTAAAGAAGCTGAAAAATTTGAAAACACTTCGTTATTTTATTCCATTAAAGATAAAAATATTTTTAAAGATAAAACTATTACCATTTTTGGTGGGGGAGACTCTGCATTAGATTGGGCAATAGAGCTATCCAATCATAGTAAAGTGAATTTGGTTCACCGAAGAGATGAGTTTAGTGGTGCTCAAGCAAGTGTTGATAAAGTCAAAGAGCTTCAAAGCAAAGGTAAACTAGATCTTTATACAAAATTTCAATTAAGCTCTGTTATAGGAGATAAAAATATTGAATCTGTAGCCATCAAGCATGATGACGAGACGACTAAAGAAATTAAATCAGATTATGTTTTAGGTTTTTTTGGTTTAATCATGCAGCTTGGCCCAATTTTAAATTGGGGATTGAACTTAGATAAAAAAACTATTCAAGTGAATACAGAAAACTTCGAAACTAACCTACCTGGAATTTTTGCAATTGGAGATATTTGTTCTTATCCTGGTAAATTAAAATTAATTTTGTCTGGTTTTCATGAAGGTGCATTAGCAGCAAGAGGTTGTTTTAAATATGCTCGACCAGATGAAAAATTAAGATTTGAATTCACAACCACTTCAAAGGCTGCTCAAGAAAGATTGGGCGTTAAAAAGTGATAGAATTATTTTCAGCAGATACTCCTAATGGTAAAAAAATTGGGATTATGCTTGAAGAAATAGGTTTTGAGTACAAGGTCTCAAAAATTGATTTATCTAAGAATGAACAATTTGATCCTGAATATATTAAAATCAGTCCGTTTGGTAAAATTCCTGTAATTACTGATCATGAAAATAATGAGTCAATCTTCGAGTCGGGCGCAATTTTGATGTATCTTGGGGAAAAGAGTAATAAGTTTTATGATCAAGACAATAGACTTAAAATTAATCAATGGCTGATGGCACAGATGGGTTTAGTTGGTCCAATGATTGGTCAGCACCATCAGTTCCACCACTACAATCCTGGCAAAAGCGAATTTGGTGAAGAACGTTATTTTAAAATCACTAAAAAAATATATCAAGATCTAGATAATCGATTGGCGCAATCAAAATATCTTGCTGGAGAAAAGTATACGATTGCTGATATTGCAACTTGGCCTTGGATTGCAAGACATGAGTGGCATGATATTGGTCTTAAAAATTATAAGTATTTAGCGGAATGGTATTCAGTAATTTCTGAAAGAGAAGCAGTAATTAAAGGATATGATTTTATGAAAACAGGACAAGTGGTCCCTAAAGTTTAATCGTCCGCGTAAACTTTTTCGTCTTTTTCATGTTTTTCTTGAGCGGCAATACAAAGTTCAGCAACAGGTCTAGCCATTAATCTTTTTAAACCAATAGGTTCTGCCGTTTCTGCACAAAATCCGTAAGTGCCATCTTTAATTCTTTTTAAAGCTTGATCAATTTTAGAAATTAATTTTATTTGTCTATTGATAGCTTTCATTTCAACATTTTTATCAATGTAAGAACTTGCCTGGTCGACGATATCCGCAGAGATACTATTGTCATCTAAGCTACCATTGTACAAAGCATCATTGTTTGCTTTGATTAATTCTTTTCGCCATTCGTTTAATTTAATTCTGAAATAAACTTGGTGTTTTTCACACATGTATTTTTCAGTTTCTTTGGGAATATAATTTTTTGAAATTTTTAGAGGTGCTTTCACCACTTCTTTTGGTTTAGCAGCTGATTTAGTTTTGGGTGTTGAAACTTTTTTCTTTTGTTTAGTAGTCTTTGCCATAAGCTATTTTTGAATCACGGCAGTATATTCAGCAAAATATAGGTGTCAAGCAGGGTAAATTACTGTAAATGTTTATAAATGACAGGTTATACGCGAAATATAAATAATGTATTTTATATTTTCATCTTAGCGCATTTAATTATCTGGACTTTAGTTCCTTCTTTAACAAATAAAAATTTACCACTAGATACGATTGAGGCTTTAGCTTGGGGCAGTAATTTGGATTGGGGATTTAACAAACATCCACCCATGAGCGCATTTTTTCCAGAAGTGTTTTATCAAATTTTTGGACCTCAAGACTGGGCTTATTATTTGTTAAGTCAAATTTTCGTAGTGGTTGCATTTTATTATGTATTTAAATTATCGAATGAAATTTTTAATAATAAGATTTTAAGTTTAATCTCTGTATTATTGCTAGAAAGCATATATTTTTATAATTTCACCACTCCTGAATTTAACGTCAATGTCTGTCAGCTTCCATTTTGGTCTTTAACTGCTTATTTTTCTTGGAAAATATTAAGTGATAAGGAAATTAGTTTCTGGGATTGTTTTTTTATTGGATTGTTTGCTGCAATAGGTTTTTTATCCAAATATCTTTTTATTTATCTTCTAATTTCAATAAAATTACTCTTTATTTATCTAATCTTTTTCAAAAAAGAAAAGAAGTTTGATTTTAAATATCTCATAATTTCTGAAGTATTCATTATTGCACTTATTCCTCATTTTATATGGCTGATGAATAATGACTTTATAACAATTAAATATGGATTGGCTCGAACAGGATTAGAACAATCTAGTATTATAGATCATATAAAGTTTCCAATAATCTTTATTTTAAAACAATTTGGGCTTTTAATTCCATTTTTTGTACTAGTTGGGTTGTTAGTTAAAAAAATTAAATTTAAATTAAATTTTAAAGATAAAAAACTTATTTTTTTAATTTTTATAAACCTTTTACCAATTTTATTGATGGCAATCACCTCAATCATTACTGGTTCAAAAATTAGAACAATGTGGATGACGCCGTTTTATTTATTCTTTGGCACATTGTTTATTTACATATTGCAATCACAGATTAATCTAAAAAAATTAAATTCTTTTCTTTATGGTTTTGTAATTTTATTTTTTTTATCACCTATACTTTATTCTTATGTTTCAATTTCAAAAACAGATAAACGCACTGATTATCCAGGAAATGAAGTTGCGCAAAAGGTTCAGTATGCTTGGGATTATCAATTTGATACTCCAATCACTGCAGTCTTTGGTGATGAGTGGTATGCTGGAAATTTATCTTATCATTTAAAATCAAGACCTGTGTGGGAGGGTTTTATTGATGAAAATAAAATTAAAAGTTACCAAAATTATTTATGTATTGATAGAGTTTGTGTTGCAAATAAATAAATATGAAAAAAATTATAATACTTGTTCCCATCTATAATGACTGGCAATCTGTTTCAAAACTATTAGATGAAATCAATATAAATGTTAAAGGTTTAGATTTTGAATTTTCAATCATTATTGTTAACGACGCTTCAACTGAAGCACAATCTATTACAACTCAAAATTTAGACAATTTAAAATCTGTCAGAGTTATGAACATGAGAGAAAATAGAGGTCATGCTCGATGTATCGCCACTGGATTGAAATATGTTTTTGAAAATGAGGAATTTGATTATGTCATTCCTATGGATGGAGACGGTG
>LIBV01000041.1 GCA_001438335.1 Pelagibacteraceae bacterium BACL5 MAG-120820-bin39 | reverse complement strand
ATGAATGTAATTTCTTTTGTAATGGTTGGCACAAACGATCTTAAAAAAGCCAGCGCTTTTTATGCAAAAGTTTTAGCAACGATTAATTTAAAATTGTTTACTGAATCTGAAAAATATCATTCTTTTAGTCATGAAGATGAACCTGATCGAAAAATATTTTATATCACTAATCCAAATGATGGCAAACCCGCAACCATTGGTAATGGCACAATGATTGCCTTAGAAACGAATACTAAAGAAAAAGTAGATGAATTTTATAAAACTGCTTTAGCTAATGGTGCAAAAGATGAAGGGCCTCCTGGAGTTAGAAGTGATGGTAATTACTACGCTTATATTCGTGATCTAGATGGTAATAAATTAACTGTTCGAACTATTTTAAAATAATTTAAATTAATCTTAGTACACTATCACACTGATAGACTTGATTGTCTTTAACAGTCCCATCTACATTTAAATTAGAATATGCTAAAGTACCTAAGTGACGATGCAAAGATAATTTAGCTAGACCTTGTAATTCTGCTTGAATTAAAAATGGAGTTATTCTTGTATAAGTAAAACTATAACCATTGCGTTCAATCATTATTTGTTTTGAAACAGAGACTTCAAAATACTTAGTATTTTGACTATTACCATTAGATGCTTCAACACATCTTAAAAACTTAAAGTCATCTACATCCTCATCTGCAAAAGAAAAACTAGATAAACTTATTAACAATATAATTAATAAAAATTTCTTCAATTACTCTCCAAGTCCATCAATTGCTCTATGATTAAATGGATTTCTTTTTTTGTCAGCCTCTGAGGTTTCTTCATATTTCTTTTTCATTTCTAAATACTTTTCTTCAGATAAAGCGTGCCAACCAATACAAACTCCTGTTGGGGATCTGCCACAAGGACAACCTTTTATTTTTTCCATAAAATAAATTATTAACTTTTAATAATACCTTATTTGAAAATAATAGATTTGTTAATGAGCTAATTTTAAAATCTAATTAAATTAATTAGTATAATCCACATTTAATATCACTATCATTTCTTAATAGGTTTAATATTAATGAGCCATATTTAATGAATAATATTGTTTTATTTACCTTAACTTTAATTTGTTGGTCCCCTACTTGGTATTTAATTAAATTCCAATTAGGCTATGTCGATCCTTTAATCTCTGTATTTTATCGATTTATCTTAGCAGCCTTTATTATTTTTACCTTTTTAATAATAAAAAAGAAAAATTTAAAGTTTTCACTTAATCATCATTTATGGTTTTTGATATTTGGCTTTTGTCTTTATTCAATAAACTATGTATTCTTTTATCTATCAAACTCTTATCTAATTAGTGCATTTCCAGCAATTGTGTTCTCAACCTCAGTGATTATGAACATTTTAGGAGAATGGTTTTATTTTAAAAAAAAACCAACAGGTAAAACCTTGTTAGGTGCATTAATTGGTATGATTGGAATTTTTATCATCTTTAATGATGAAATATTAGGTTTTACATTTGCTAATAATAGACACATTGGATTATTTTTTGCTTTAATTGCAACTTTAGGAGCTTCTAGCGGTAACATGGTACACCAACGTAATTTAAATCATAAATTTCCACTAGTTGAATCTGTTGCTTATGCAATGCTTTATGGATCTTTGATTACTTTAATTATTACTCAAATTAATCAAACCCCAATTTTATTTGAGTACACTTTTAACTACATTGCCTCATTATTATATCTATCTGTATTTGGTTCTGTATTTGCTTTTCTCCTCTATCTAAAATTATTAGGGAATATCGGTGCTGGTCGATCTAGTTATGTTGGCGTATTAATGCCAGTAATAGCTTTGCTTATTTCAACGGTATTTGAAAATTTACAATGGCAGTTAGATTTAATAATTGGATTGCCGTTTTTATTAATTGGGGCAATCTTAGTTATTCATCAAAAGATTAAAATTATTTCTTAATTTTAGCTAAATTAAAATGTTCTTTTAACGCATTGTTAAGTTTCGATTAAGACTTATATATAATTTATGATTAACTTAGAATCTCATCATAAGCCTGAAAACTTTAGCGATAGTATTGCATTAGCTTTTACGAAATTACTAAAATTAATTGCAGATACTTTTTTTAAGAAAAAATATGGCCACCGAGCTGTAGTATTAGAAACTGTGGCAGCGGTACCTGGTATGGTGGGTGGTATGTTTGTTCATTTAAAATCACTTAGAAAAATTAAAGATGATAAGGGTTGGATTAAAACTCTTTTAGAGGAAGCTGAAAATGAACGAATGCATTTAATGACTTTTATAAATATTGCTCAACCAACTTTATTTGAGAGAATTTTAATCATGATAGCTCAATTTATATTTATTGTTCTTTATTCAATCATTTATCTAATTTCTCAAAGAACTGCTCATAGAATAGTTGGTTATTTTGAAGAAGAAGCGGTAATCAGTTATTCGCAATATTTAAAAGAAGTTGAAGATGGTAAAATTGAAAATGTTAAAGCGCCTAAAATTGCTATCGACTATTGGAATTTACCTCTTAATGCTACTTTAAAAGATGTTATTAAAGTTGTCAGAAATGATGAGGCTGGACACCGTGATGTTAACCATGGTTATGCTAATATCTTAAATAATAAGGAAGACCCTAACGAAGAACAGTTACAAAACTAAAAGAAATTAACAACATACTTGTGAACAAAGTATCCAAGAATTAATAAGAATATTCCTGTTCCATAGATTAACCAGAAGTTCATATTAAAAGAATTGCCAAAGAAAAAAGGTAGAAAAAATAAGTAACTAACTGGCACTGCTATTAAAATACTTTTAGTAAAAGTTATAGTTTTTTCTACATCTTGATGTTCATAATAAGAAAATATAATTGCAAGTAAGGATGCAATAGGAAGAGCAATGATAAACCCTGCAAGCTTTGGGTATTGTCCTGATAACCAACTAGCAAAAGATATAACGGTTGCTGCTAATAAAATTTTAATAAAAAATACCATTATTTAATTTACACTCTGTATTAATGAAATACTATTATTAGTAGGTTTATTCACATCTTTTGAAATTTCATAAAATGTCAAATCGGGCTTCTTGCATTCCTTTAAAAATGCTGAACCTTGTAATTCTAAATTTAAATAACGATTCACATCTGATTCATTTAAAATAACTGGCTGTCGGTGATGAATTTCTTGAATATTGGGTTTTGCTTCCTCTGTGATTAAACAAAACTGATCCTCTTCATAGATCCCAGCGAGAAACATTAATTTTTTATCTTCTCTTAAAAAATAATTAGGAATTTTTTCTTTTTCCTCTCTTTTCCATTCATAAAAACCATCTGCAACAGCAA
Organism: Pelagibacteraceae bacterium BACL5 MAG-120820-bin39; assembly: GCA_001438335.1. Lineage (GTDB taxonomy): Bacteria > Pseudomonadota > Alphaproteobacteria > Pelagibacterales > Pelagibacteraceae > Pelagibacter. The sequence continues at coordinate 4,866 of LIBV01000041.1, read as the reverse complement.
CACATCGATTAAGCTTTATTAATTTTTTAAATGAAACCTTTTCATCAATGGTCTCTAATCTTGCATTAATTAAAGCTTTAAAATCTTTTTCTTTAGCCCAACTAGGAATTAAGCCCCATTTTAGATTTTCTAGAGTATTGCCATTTTTATATTTTTTAATGACGGGTAATTTTTGATAAGGATGGGCGTTATAATTTTCACTATCTTCAACTTGAATAGCAGATTTAACTATTTTACTAGTTTTAGTAACTGCATTAGTAATGACGTATCTTCCACACATAATTATTAATATTATTAACAATCATTAAATTAAGAAAGTAATAATTTCTAATAACCAGATAATAATAACTTAAATCCTATAAAACATATTAATGGCGTATACTATTAGATGTTAAGCCTGTGTTAGCTATATTCAATATCATTTCATCGTAATTGATATTTAAATTTAATTTACATGATCGATAAAAATAACCCTTACGAAGTCCAGGCATTAGATTAGCTTCCATAAAATGAGCTTCACCTAAATGGTTCATTTTAATATCAATCCTACCAAAAGATTTTCCTCCAAGAGCGGTAAAGGATTTTTTACCAATTTCAATTAATTCATTAAAAACTTTGGTATCTGTTACAGCAGTGACGGTCTCTTCATCATTTTTCTTTATTTCGTAATCAAGAATACAATGACCGTTGATATTTTTTTTAGTTATAATTTCAATGGGCATAGCTGTTAAATTTCCAGTTATACTTTCTTGAAAAATACCAACACTATATTCTTTTCCAGATAAATAAGTTTCAATAATTGAAGAAAGATTATATTTATTTTTAATATCTAATACCTTTTTTTTAAAACTTTTGTAATTATAACAAATAGAATCATTGTCTACACCACGACTATCACCACCTTTAAGAGGTTTTATAAAAAATGGAAATGCGATAGGTAATTTTTTTAAACTTTTATACTGACCTGGTTCTGCTATAAAAAATTCAGCAGTTTTAACCCCAGCGGTAAGGACAATTTCTTTTGCCTTGTCTTTATTACTTTCATTATTCAGTGAAGTGGTATTGGAGCCAATATAAGGAATGTTATAAGTTTCAAGAAAATCATTTAACCATAATTGCTTATGGCCAAAATTAAAGAATTTAACTCCTGAAAAAACTAAATCTGGTTTACGCTCTACAAGTTTAATAAGATCATTTTTATTTTTAATACAAGTGACAACGACTTTATTGTATCTTTTTGATAAAATTCTTAAAATATCATTTTCCTCTAAAACAATTCCTACATTTTCTTGATGGATATTTTTATCTCCAAGACTTGGTACAATTAGAATTTCAATAGATTTATTGACTTTAATAGTGAATATATTTTCTGCCTTTTTAGAATAAACTGCTTTTTTTTCAGTAGTATTTTTATTTAATAATTTTTTTTTAATCATAATAAGCGTGTAAAATGCTCATACACATTTAAAGTGTGAGTATTTAGTTCTTTAGATGGGTACTTTCCGAAAAATACTCGCCAGTTAATGAAGGATTTTAAAAATTGTATTTGGCAGTATCTAAAAATATATACTACACTTAAATAAGTTTATTAGATAGGTTTTAATTAAATAAACCTCAAATACCTTGATTTAACGATAAGATTTATTGATTTAAAAATTTTAAGTTCCTTAAAAAAATTTAAACGTACTTTCCAGCGACATAACCTGAAGACCAAGCCCACTGAAAATTATAGCCTCCTAAATGCCCTGTAACATCTACTACTTCACCAATAAAAAATAATCCTTTATGTTTATTGCTCATCATGGTTTGTGAAGATAGTTCATTGGTATTTACCCCTCCTAAAGTGACTTCTGCAGTTCGATAACCTTCAGAACCTATAGGTTTTATAACCCAAGTATTTATCGCTTCACTAATTTCCCTTAAAGCTTTATTCGATATTTCCCAAATATTGCCACTTACTTTATTTTCATTACAAATAATTTGTGCCAATCTTTTTGGCAGTAAATCACTTATAATAGTACTGATGTCTTGTTTAGGATTAGATTTCTTTTTTTCTTCTAGAAAATTATAAACATTTAATTTTGGTAAAAGATTAATATTTATATTTTGACCCATTTTCCAATAAGATGAAATCTGTAATATTGAAGGTCCGCTTAATCCACGATGAGTGAATAACATCCCCTCTTGAAAAAGCGTTTTTTTAAATGACACTATTGCTTCAACAGATAAGCCAGTTAATTCTTTACAAATATTTAATATTTTTTCATTGAACGTTAATGGTACTAGCCCAGGTAAAGTTTCAATAACATCTAAATTAAATTTTTTAGCAATTTTATAACCAAAGTCCGTGGCACCTATTTTAGGAATAGATAAGCCACCTGTTGCAATAACTAAAGACTCGCATGAATAAGTGTCTTGCTCTGAAATAATTAAATATTGATCTTTATATTTGCTAACATCCTTTACATTAAATTCTTTTTTAATCTCAACATTAGCTTGTTCACATTCTGCTAATAACATCTCAACAATTTGTTGAGCGCTTTGATCACAAAATAATTGTCCTAATTTTTTTTCGTGAAATTTAATATTATGTTTTTTAATTAAATTAATAAAATCTTGTTGCGTGTATTGACTTAATGCAGATCTAACAAACTTTGGGTTATTAGATAAAAATTTGCTTGGCTCAGTATGCAAATTAGTAAAATTACATCTACCCCCACCTGAAATTCTTATTTTTTCTCCTATTTTTTTTGAGTGATCTACTAAAAGAACTTTACGACCTCTTTTGCCAGCTTCTATGGCAGCCATTAGGCCTGCAGCACCTGCACCAATAATAATAACATCGTAAGTTAAGCTCATGATTTAAAATTTTAAAAACTCTTATTTAGATTTTAAATAATCTAACCAATTTCTAACTTCGCAAGTTCTATTTGGAAAATCTAATTTTTTATCTTCTGCTACTATGTAATCTATGTGATTATTAAATGCTTCATCACTTTCAAAAACCTTATTATTTAATATTCGATCTTTTCTAGCTTTTGCTAAATTAACCATTTGCCAGTACTCATAATCAGGATGATATTGTAATCCCCAAATTTCTGACTGACCTATTTTAAAATGAAGTGCCATGACTCTATTTACTTTATCGCTTGATAACAAAGATGCAGATTGTGGAATTTCAACCACTTCATCATAGTTAAAAGCTGGTGTTGTAAAAACTTCTTTTTTATTTTTATAAATTAAATTTTTTCTACCCTCATCGTTAATTTTAACATTTGAGGCAATCCCAATATGGGCTCCACTTTTAGCGGGTGCAACCTTACCTCCTGCTGCAGTAGAGCAAACTTGAAGTCCCCAACAAATTGCAAGAATTGTATTTTGATGTTTAAAACAATTTGTTGCAAAGTTAATATGTTTTTTAATTTCATCCGTCATGTCATTAATTCGCATGGCTCCACCTGTGAAAATAATTCCATGATAATCACTCATATTCTCCAAAGCCATTTTAGTCTCATTATCTTCTGTTGGATTAATCATTGTAACTTCAGCACTTGGCTCTAGTTTTAATACAAGATTTTTTAAATTATCTGCTGCGGTTGCTCCTGCTGCTTCTACGAAAAACGCAGAGTCTTGACGGTTATTTCCTTCAACAATTAAAATATTTAAACTACTCATTCAAATAGTGTACCTGACATACTATGCTGGTACATAACCTTCATATCATTTTCAGTTAAAGGTTTTGGATTACCCCCTGTGGATGGGTCTGCTAATGCCATTTTTGATAAACGAGCAAGATCAAAATCTTCTTCTTTAATCACTTCTGATAATTTATGAGGCATATTTAATTTTTTTCTTAAATCTAAAACCCAATTAATAAATCCATTAAATGTTCTATCTTGCAATTCTAAGTAATTACAAATTTTAATTATTTTTTCTTCAATCACATCTTTATTAAAAGTTAAAACATAAGGCATAAAGATCGCATTTGATAAACCATGATGCACATTGTTTAGTGCATTCACTGGATGGCTTAAGGAATGAATTGCTCCTAAACCTTTTTGAAAAGCAGTTGAGCCCATACTTGCTGCAGTTAACATATTCATTCTTGCTTCAACGTTAGAACCATTATTCACTGCTTCTAATAACCATTTGTTAATCAATCTCATTCCCTCTAAAGCAATTCCATCCGCCATTGGATGAAATCCCGGAGCACAATACGCTTCTAAGTTATGAGCTAATGCATCCATACCAGTTGCTGCGGTAATTTTTGCTGGCAAACCTAGAGTTAAAAGTGGATCTAAAATTACAATTGAAGGTAAAAATTTTGGATGAAAAATAATATTTTTAACACCTGTGTCTTCATTTAAAATCACAGAAGCTCTACCAGTTTCAGAACCAGTTCCAGCGGTTGTAGGCACTGCTATAATTGGAGCAATCGTTTCAGAATTTGCTCTTGTCCAATTATCTCCCACATCTTCAAAATCCCAGATGGGTAAAATTTGACCCGACATGAAAGCAATAGCTTTTCCAACATCAAGACCACTTCCACCACCAAAAGCAATAACACCATCACAATTATTTTGTTTATAAAAAGCAACTCCTTCATTAACATTTGTGCCTGTTGGGTTGCCTACTACATTTGAATAAAGTTCAACTGGAATATTATTTTCTTTTAAATTTGCTAAAGTATTTTTAACTATCTCCGATTGAGCAAGCCCACTATCAGTAACCAGTAATGGTTTTTTAATATTAAGTTTAGTGCAAGCATTTCCTAGGTCTTTAATTCGATCTTCACCCACCCATACTGTTGTCGGATAATTCCAATTATATTTTTGCATAATATTTAATAGTGTTTTATGAAATTAG
>LIBV01000040.1 GCA_001438335.1 Pelagibacteraceae bacterium BACL5 MAG-120820-bin39 | reverse complement strand
TTTATTTATAGGATTAATTTTTTCAGCCTCTACAATTTGGAATGGAAATTTAATGTTTCTTCAATCATTCTCATGGATAATTGGAGCAATCATATCTTCTGTTATTTATTATTTGTTAGCTGAAAAATAAACTTATGAATTCTTTTGATTTTAAAAAAAGAACTGCAGTAATTACTGGTGGTGCCCAAGGTTTTGGATTGGATATTGCTAAACGTTTTTTAAATTCTGGAGCAACGGTTTTTATATGGGATATCGATGAGGATTTATTAAAAAAAGTAACAAATGAAATAAATAATCCAAATTTAATTTATAAAAAAGTTGATGTTTCGAATTTTAAAGAAGTAGAAACTACTGTTTCTGAAATTACCTCAAAATTTAATATAGATATTTTAATCAACAATGCAGGTATTACAGGCCCTACAGCAACTTTGTGGGATTATGATACTAAGATGTGGAATAAAATTGTAGAAATTAATCTGATGGGAACTTTTAACTGTTGTAAAATGATTGTCCCAAATATGATTAAGAATAACTATGGAAGAATTGTCAATGTAGCTTCTGTTGCTGGCAAAGATGGTAATGCAAATGCTAGCGCTTATAGTGCCGCTAAAGCTGGTACAATTGGGTTAACTAAATCTCTTGGTAAAGAGTTGGCTGATAAAAATATAGCTGTAAATGCAGTTACTCCTGCTGGTGCTAAAACTCGAATATTGGACCAAATGAGCAAAGAACATGTTCAAAGAATGTTGTCCAAAGTACCAAGAGGCAGATTCTTAGAAATCCATGAATTTACTTCATTAGTTTGCTGGTTATGTTCTGAGGAAAACTCTTTTTCCACAGCCGCAGTATTTGATATAAGTGGCGGTAGATCTACTTATTAAATTTTAAATTTTTAACTATTTTAATGTCTTTGTTGTGTTTAAGATCATTAGCTACAACAGGTCCAAAAATTATTATTGACCAGTAAATTAGTAATATAAAAACTGTTATTGTCTTCATGGAGTGTCATATGTTAGTAAAAGTAGTTAATTGCATGTTAGAATTATGTCTAAATATTGAATTAATGAAAAATAAAATTATAAAGTCATCATGTTAAAAATTTTAAGATTAGTAATTTTATCTCTTTTCTTTTTTTATAATGCGAACTCAGAAGTTTTAAAAATTTTTGAATTTACTGAAGAGGAGTTAAAGTCATTAGAGGTTAGAAAAATCAAAGGAGAGACACTTTGGTCAGTAGGGAGTAATCAAAACGGAAACTATTTAAAAGCAGAAGCTAATGCTGTGGCATCTGGATTGGGAAAAGAAATAAATATTGATTTAAATAAAACTCCTTTTTTAAATATTACATGGAAAGTTGAAAAAGATCTTAATGGAATTATAGAAAATAGTAAAAAAGGTCACGATTATGCAGCAAGAGTTTTTGTTATAAAAAAAACTGGTGCAACTGCACTTTCAAATAGAGCTTTAAACTATGTCTTTTCCAGTAACAATGATATTGATCAAAATTGGTTTAGCCCTTATACAAAAAAATCAGTTGATTATATACTTTCAACCACTAAACAACATCTTAACGAATGGGTTACTGTAAAAGTTAATATAAAAGAACACTTTAAAAAATTTCACAACTTAGATGTAGATAATCTAGATGGTATAGCTTTAATGACAGACACTGATAACTCAGAATTATTAGCTATCTCTTATTATCAAAATATTTTTTTTTCCAGTAATTAGATAAATTATTTCTTAATTATTTTTTTAAGGGCAATACTTAGAAACGAAAGCAATATTGCTACAATTACATCTTCAAAAGGGGAGGCGTTTGGAACTCCAAAATTCCATAAAATAACTCCGATTAGCCAAACAATATATATTATCATGATAAGTATTTATCTTAGTTTGTATAAATATTATAATTTTTTTGTTAGATTATCACTGTATGCATGAAAATTTTTTTCATAAAGTAAAAGTTTATTATGAAGACACTGATGCAGGAGGTATAGTTTATTACGCTAATTACCTAAAGTTTTTAGAAAGAGCCAGAACCGAAGCTATTGTAAGTTTTGGTTTATCAAATCTAAAAATTAAACAACAATTTAAATCATTTATCGTAGTTAAATCTTGCAACATTCAATATAAAAAATCTGCAAAACTAGAAGATGAATTGTTGGTTCGTTCTTTTGTTAAATCTGTCAGCAAAACATCGTTTTTTATGAATCAGATTATTACAAAAGATAATGATATTATTGTTGAAGCTCAGGTACATTTAGTTTTTGTTGATGAAAATGGTAAACCAGTAAAAATTCCTGATTTTATATTCGATAAATTGAAACCTTACTTCTGCGACAGTATTAAGCTTTAATATATTTTTTTCCTTTTTTAAAAATTTCTACCATCATTTTTTCATTAATAAGCTTAGTATTTACATTTCTTGGACTCGGATGATAACTTGATAGTATTCTTATTCCATTAGACATAGTGTGTAATTTTCCGTGTTCAAAATAAATTTTTTTATTAATTTTAAATTTTTTTTTAAAATATTTAATACAATTATCAAATGCAACTTTTCCCAATGTTATAATTAACTTTAATTTTTTTAAATTTTCAAGTTCTGTATCAAAAAATGAGGAGCAATTTTTAAGTTCATTTAATTTAGGTTTATCACCTGGGGGTACACATTTTAAAATATTTGTTACAAAAATTGAGTTAAGTTTTAAACTATCATCTATACTTTTTGAAACAGGTTGGTTTGATAAGTTTGCTTTATATAAACATTTAAATAAAAAATCACCTGATTTATCACCAGTGAACGCTCTCCCAGTTCTTGTTCCTCCGTGTGCTGCTGGAGCTAATCCTAATATCATTATTTCTGAATTAGCAGATCCAAAACCTGGTAATGGTTTTCCCCAATAAATTTCATTCAAATTTTGCTTTCGTTTTTTTGAAGAAATTTTTTTAGAAAAATTAATTAGTCTTGGACATTTTTTACATTTAATAATTTTATTTTTTAGGTTTATAAGTTTATTCATATAATGAAAATTTTAAAATTATTTTTACTTATATTTATATCTATAAGTTTTCCAGTTAAAGCTGATTTAGATAATAAATTAGAAAAACAACTTAAAAAAGGTGGAAATTTAATATTTATAAGACATGCATATGCACCTGGTGGTGGCGATCCAGAAAATTTTATAATTTCAGATTGTTCCACTCAAAGAAACTTAAATGAAGATGGAAAAAATCAATCAAAAAGAATTGGTCAATTTTTCATAGAAAATGATATTTTAATAGATAAGGTTTTATCTAGCGAGTGGTGTAGATGTAAAGATACAGCTCAAATCGCATTTACAAATTTTGAAACAAAAAATTTTTTAAATTCTTTTTTTAGTGCACAATTTGCTAGTAATAAAAATCAACAAATTAGAGACTTAAAAAAATATATTAAAAATTGGCAAAGTGATAAAAATTTAGTTTTAATTACTCATTATGTACTTATTTCTGAGATTTTAAATTATACATCTTCTTCAGGCGAGATTATAATTTCTGATAAAAATTTTAAAGTTATTGATAGTTTTAAAATAGAGTATTAATAGATATATATGTCCTCCAAAAAAGCAATGAAGCAAGCTCAAAAGCAAGCTTTTGCAAAACATCGAAGTAATATAACAAATAATAGATTTAGTTATAAAAAAAAGAATTTTTCCAATACAAAAAAAAATAAAAATTAACTCTCTTTTTGAAAGTTTTCTATTTTTTTACAATTTGATATTGTCGAAATGCCTTCTTCGTTATTAATTACTGTTTTTATTCTTATTATAGGATTATTTTTTTCAAATAATAATTGAGTATAAAATTGTGGATAACCAATTTTATCTGTTAAAATTTTTTCATTATCTGTGTAAATAAATCTTGTAAGGCTATTTTCTTTTTTAATACTTAAGTCAGTAATTTTATATCTTTCAAAAGTCTTTTGATTATAGACATAATTTCTAGTCATTATTAATTTATTAAGATCTAAAATATATTCATTTTTTAAAAAACCATCTTTTTTACTATCACAACCGCTTAAAATTATTATTTCTGCAATTAGCGTTTTAGAGAAAATAAGTGAAAATAAGATTGCTAATATTAATTTTGTTTTATTTTTTTTCATTTTTCTCTGAGTAAAATAACCCAACCAAAAATAATGCAGTCCACAAAATTCCCAATAATGATTTTGGACTTGTTTCAGCACTCCATAAATTTAAGACCAAAGCTCCAAAAATTAAGCCAATTATATATATTATTATTACAATGGAAGATTTACTCATTTAATAAACTCTTTTTAAATAAAGATATTCCATTTTTAATTTTGTGATTATAGGACTCTTCAAAACTTTCTAGTTGCCATCCACTTAATCTTTTTTTAATTTCAAAAAGATTTGTTTGCTTCCAGTCATCTGATGTATTTTCAAGTTTCCAAATTTTTTTTTCATCATTATTTCTGCCACACCCATAGCAGTACCCAGTGGTGGGATCAGTTTTACAAATACTAATACATGGCGAAATAATCATTTTCTTTTAAATTATATTAAATATGAGGGAAAATTTAACACTTTTATAATAATTGTCATTGGACAAATAGTTTCAATAATATATAAACCCCATAATTTGTGGGGCGATGGCGGAATTGGTAGACGCGTTGGTCTTAGGAACCAATATTTTCGGATGTGAAGGTTCGAGTCCTTTTCGCCCTACCATTTAAAAATTATGAAAATAACTGTTGAAAATATTAAAGGTTTAAACAAAGACATTAAAGTGTTTGTAGATAAAGCTACAATTAATTCATACATGGATGAAAAGTATGAGGAGATAAAAGGTACAGTAAATTTAAAAGGCTTTAGACCTGGAAAAGTTCCAAGAGAAATTTTAAAAAGACAATTTGGACAAGCTATATTTGGCGAAGTATTAGATAAAGTTATTAAAGAAACTTCAACTAAGGCTCTAGAAGAAAATAAAATTAAACCTGCTGGCCAGCCAAAATTTGATTTAAAAACATATGGCGAAGATAAAGATTTAGAATATGTAATTTCTGTTACAGAGCTACCTAAAGTGGAACTAAAATCTATTGATAATATTAAATTTGATGAATACAGCGTTAAAATTGATCCTATTGAAACAGAAAAGAGAATTAAAGAAATAGCAAAAAATCAACCAAGTTTTAAAGATGTTTCTCCAGACACAAAAGCTGCTGAGGGAGACCTTGTAGCGTTTGATTATAAAGCCACAGTCGATGAAAAAGAATTTAAGGGAAGTGAAGGAAAAAATACTCAATTAGTTTTAGGAAAAGATTTATTTCTAAAAGGATTTGATAAGCAGTTAATTGGAGTAAAAAAAGATGATGAAAAAATAGTTGAAGCTCCTTTACCTGAAAATTTTCCTGAAAAAGAATTAGTGAATAAAGTCGCAAAATTTAATTGTAAAATTATTAGTGTAAAAAAACCAGATGAAGTAAAAATTGACGATGATTTTGCAAAGAATTTAGGAGCAAAAGATCTAAATAATCTAAAAGAATTAATTACAAAACAAATAAATGATGAATATAAAAATTCATTAGACAGGTTATCTAAAAATCAAATTTTAAAAGAAATTGAAAAATTTACAGTTGAAGAAATTCCTGAAAACTTAGTTGAGGAAGAAGTAAAGATATTGTCTCAAGGAATGTCTGAAGATGATGCAAAAAAAAGTAAAAAGAATTTTGAAGAAATTGCAAAAAAGAGAATTAAAGTTGGTTTAATTTTAAATGAATTTGGTGAACAAAATAATATTAAAGTTACAGAACAAGAGGTTCAAGCTGAAGTTCAAAAACAACTCCAAATGATGCCAGGTCAGGAAAAAATGGTTATGGATTTTTATCAAAAAAATCCATCGGCATTAGCCAGTCTTAGAGGAACTGTTTATGAAGAAAAAATAATTGATCAAATTAAGAGTAAAGCTAAATCAAATAAAAAAGAGATTTCAAAAGAAGAAGCTGAAAAAATTTTAAAAGAGTCTCAAAAATTAGATCATAACCATGATCATGATCACGACCATGACCATGACCATGACCATGATCATGAAAATGATACTGACGGAAAGAAAGCCTCTTCCAAAACTGAGAAAGAAACTAAAAAAGCCCCAAAAAAAACACCTACAAAAAAAACATCAACTAACAAGCCAAAAAAAAGTTAGCAAAAAGTAATCTCAAGTTGTATAAGTTATATCGAATCAACTTATGACTACAAATTTTTCAGAGCATATGAGCACTCTCGTCCCTATGGTTGTTGAGCAATCTAGTAAAGGTGAAAGAGCTTATGATATTTATTCAAGATTATTAAAAGAGAGAATTATTTTTTTAACAGGACAAATTAATGATAACGTAGCATCATTAGTTACTGCTCAGCTTTTATTTTTGGAGGCTGAAGATCCAAAAAAAGAAATTTATCTTTATATCAATAGTCCAGGTGGCTTAGTTACTGCAGGTCTTGGTATCTATGATACAATGCAATATGTTAAACCTGATATTTCAACTTTATGTATTGGCCAAGCTGCATCTATGGGTTCTTTCTTGTTAGCAGCCGGCACAAAAGGGAAAAGATTTTCTTTGCCAAACTCAAGAATTATGGTTCATCAACCATCCGCAGGTTTTCAAGGTCAAGCTACAGATATAGAAATTCATGCAAATGAAGTTTTAGCATTAAAAAAAAGATTAAATGAGATTTATGCAAAACATACAGGTAAATCTGCTGATGAAATAAAAACTGCTCTTGAAAGAGATAACTTTATGACAGCTGATGTTGCTAAAAATTTTGGTCTAATTGACGCTGTAGTAGAAAAAAGATCTTAACATACCATATATAGAAACAACCTGTAATCGAACTTGATTACCATGACTTTTATATAATAAAGTAATGTTATTGATTCGTTATAAATATTATGAACACAAGTAACAAAAATATTCTTTACTGTTCTTTCTGCGGAAAAAGCCAGCATGAAGTTCGAAAACTTATTGCAGGACCAACAGTTTTTATTTGCGATGAATGTGTCGAACTTTGTATGGATATCATCAAAGAAGAGAGTAAAGACACATTTGTTAAACATCAAGATGGTTTGCCATCCCCAAAAGAAATTTGCGCAGTTTTAGATGACTATGTAATTGGTCAAGAGCACGCAAAAAAAGTTTTATCTGTAGCAGTTCACAATCACTATAAAAGATTAAATTACGAAAATAAAACAAGCAAAAATGTTGAACTTTCTAAATCTAATATTTTATTAGTTGGACCAACTGGTTGTGGTAAAACTCTATTGGCTCAAACATTGGCTAGAATATTAGATGTACCGTTCACTATGGCTGATGCTACAACTTTAACTGAAGCAGGTTATGTAGGTGAAGATGTTGAAAATATAATTTTAAAACTTTTACAAGCTGCAGACTACAATGTTGAAAAAGCGCAAAGAGGAATCGTTTATATAGATGAAGTTGATAAGATTAGTAGAAAATCTGAAAACCCATCAATCACCAGAGATGTCTCTGGAGAGGGAGTTCAGCAAGCATTATTAAAAATCATAGAAGGAACAGTTGCTAGTGTTCCTCCTCAAGGTGGCAGAAAACATCCTCAGCAAGAATTTCTACAAGTTGATACGACCAACATACTATTTATATGTGGGGGAGCTTTTGCAGGTTTAGATAAAATAATTTCACAAAGAGATAAAGGCACATCCATAGGATTTGGTGCTAATGTAAAAAATACTCAAGATAAAAAAACTGGTGAATGGATGAAAAGTCTTGAACCTGAAGATTTATTGAAATATGGCTTGATACCAGAATTTATTGGAAGGTTACCGATGATAGCTACTCTTGAAGATCTTGATGAAATATCATTGATTAGAATTTTACAAGAACCAAAAAACTCCTTAACAAAACAATATCAAGAATTATTTAAACTAGATGGTGCAAAACTTTCTTTTAAAGATTCTGCTCTTAAAGAGATAGCTTTAAAGGCAATCAATAAAAAAACAGGTGCAAGAGGATTAAGGTCTATACTCGAAAATATTTTATTGAAAACAATGTATGATTTACCAAGTCAAGACAATATCGAAGAAGTTATAATTGATGCAAATACCGTTAAAGGAACCTCAGAACCTATTTTAGTTCATTCTAAAAATGACAATAAAGGAAAATCAAGCAAAACTTCAGCGGCTTAATAACCATAATAAATCCTAAAAAGCTATTGCAATATTCAATATAATATCCATATTTATGCTATGGACGTTAAAATTTCATTACCACT
>LIBV01000039.1 GCA_001438335.1 Pelagibacteraceae bacterium BACL5 MAG-120820-bin39 | reverse complement strand
TTTGATCCATCTATAGCACCAAAGCCTCGTGCAGAAGAGATACCACCTAGAGCTCAAATTCTAAAAGAAGTTCTAATTTCTTTTTTACCTTTATTCTCATTAATTATGTTGGTCTTAGGAACAATTTTAGCTGGGATAGCTACACCAGCAGAAGCTGCTGCAGTAGGTGCTTTAGGTGCAATTGTCCTTTCATATTTTTACAAAACATTAAAATGGAAAAATTTTAAAGAGTCAGTGTTTTTAACAGCAAAAACAACTGCGATGATTATGTGGTTGTTTATTGGCTCATGGACTTTTGCTTCGGTGTTTTCATATCTTGGAGGTCACGAAGTATTTGAACATTTCTTTAAATCTTTAGACCTAAAACCTTGGCAGTTTTTAGTTATTACTCAAATAATTATATTCTTATTAGGTTGGCCTTTAGAGTGGACAGAAATATTAATTATTTTTGTTCCTATATTTTTACCACTAGTAGAATTTTTTGGAGTTAATCCATATTTCTTTGCAATGTTGATTGCTTTAAATTTACAAACTTCTTTCTTAACACCCCCAATGGCTATGTCCGCATATTACTTAAAAGGCGTTCAATCAAAAAATGTAGAACTGATGGATATTTTTAGAGGAATTATGCCTTTCTTAGGAATAGTTATATTTGCTATGGTCTTGATGTATATTTTTCCAGGGATCGCTTTGTGGTTACCAGAAACTTTATTTGCAAACTAAATTAATTAATGATTGATATCTTTTCCTTAAGCGTAGAAGAATTAGCTTTACAAATAAAAGAAGTACAAATTACTTCTGTAGAAGTTTGTAATCAATATATTGATCGAATTAATAAATTTGAAAAAGATGTTAAGGCTTGGGCTCATTTTGATAAAAAACTTTTATTAGAAAAAGCCGCAGAGTCCGATGATCATCGTAGATCTGGAAAGCCTTTGGGACCTTTGCATGGAGTTCCTGTAGCTATAAAAGATATTATAGGCACAGTTGATATGCCAACAGAATGTGGAACAGTTATAAGAAAAGGAAAGTCATATTCGCAAAATGCAGAAATTGTAGACTTGCTTCATGCGGCAGGTGCACTGATAATGGGCAAAACTGCAACTTCAGAGTTAGCTTATTTAGGACCACCTGAGACTACTAATCCTCATGATTATTCCAGAACACCTGGAGGATCATCAAGTGGCTCGGCAGCAGCAGTGGCATCATTTATGGCCCCTGTATCAATTGGATCACAAACTGGAGGCTCGGTTATTAGACCGGCATCTTATTGTGGCGTTGTTGGCTATAAACCAAGTTATGGTTTAATTTCAAGAAATGGTGTTTTAAAAACATCCTTTAGTTTAGATCACATCGGTCTTTTTGGAAGATCAGTAGAAGATGTTGCATTATTAGCAAAAGTTTTAATTAAAAAAGATCCTAATGACTCTGCTACAATCTATTATTCTCCAGAAAACATGCTTGCAGAAACTAAAAAAGGTCCATTGTTTGAGCCAAAGTTTATTTTTTATAAAACTGATCATTGGAAAATAATTGATAAGAAATCTAGAGAGTCTTTTGAATACTTTATTAAATCTTTTTCTAAAAATATTGAAGTGTTTGATACTCCTTCATATTTTAAGGATATTCATAAATATCATCAAATTATTCATGAAACAGATTTAGCAAATAATTTTTCACTTTATTATAAAAAGTTTAAGAACAAACTTTCAAAATATATGCAAACAGCTATTGCAAATGGTAATAAGCATTCGGCAAAAGAATATGCTGAGGCAATTGATTTTATGAAAACAAGTTATGAGTCATATAAAGAAGTATTTGAGGGTTATCATGGCGTATTATCACCATCTAGCCCTGGGGTTGCACCTAAAGGCCTTAAAAGTACAGGCACTGCAGAATTCAATAGGGTTTGGTCTTATTTAGGAACGCCCTGTATATCTCTTCCTTTACTTGAGGGAGAAAATAACTTACCATTAGGAGTACAATTGATTGGTGATCGTTATGATGATCATAGATTTTTAGGGGTTGCCAAATGGTTAGAAAAAGAATGTCAGGAATAAAATGAGTAAAATTACAACAATTGTTGGTATATCTTTTGCTATATACTTTTTAGTTGGTTTAGCGACAACATTAACAAAATCAATGATGATAGGTTTTGTAGATGTGCTGCCTGTTTATATTTTAATGGTAATTGCTATCATTATGATGATCTACGAAGCTTTTTTCGATAAAAAATAAAATTTCATAAATTGACTGATCATAATAAAAGTTCTTGGTCATTCCTTTTATTATTTATACAGCCAATATTCATGGCTAGTAATTTAATCGTAGCAAGAGGAGGGGTAGAATATGTTCCTCCAATCTCTTTAGCCTTTTGGAGGTGGACAGTTGTTTTTTTAATTTTGTTACCGTTTACATATCTGTCTTTAAAAAAAAATTACAAATCTATTCAAAAAGAATATAAAAAATTATTTGTTCTAGGAGCCTTAGGATGTGGAGTTTGTGGTGCCTTTCCATTTTTAGCAGGGCAAACAACAACGGTTGCTAATATGGGAATTATTTATACTTCATCTCCTGTATTTATAATTTTAATTTCAAGTATTTTTTTTAAAGAAAAAATTAATTTTATCAAAGTCATTGGTTTAATTGCCTGCTTAGTTGGAGTTTTTGCAATTATAATTAAAGGAGATATCAATTTATTGATAAATTTAAATTTTACATTAGGAGATTTATGGATGTTAGGTGCTGCTATAGGTTGGGCGCTATATTCAATTTATTTATTTTATTGGAAAACAAATTTGCAAATTTTTCAAAGATTTACTTTAGTTGCTCTATTTGGAGCTATAAGTTTATTTCCATTTTATATTATCGAAGAAGTTTTTATTGAAAGAACTTTCTTTGACACAGATTTTTTTGCATGGGTTATCTTTGCTGCTATTAGTCCAGGCATTATTGCGTTCACGCTTTATACTGTGGCTCAAAAGAAACTTGGAGCATCTCTTACAGGTTTTACTCTATATATTTTTACTATATATGCTGCGATTTATGGTTATTTTTTATTTGATGAAAAATTAGAAAGTTATCATTTAATAGGTACAATTTTAGTATTTTTTGGAATTTATTTAGCTAGAAAAAATAATGTTAAAAAGACCTAGGAAAATTGTTTTGCAATTTATTACTTCAATTATTTTGGTTTATTTATTTGTATTGGTTTTTTTATTTTTTTATCAACGTAATTTATTATATCACCCTAATGAAAATAACTATTCAGGAAACCAACTAAATTTTGAGATAGAAAAGGTAAGTATAAAAACATCAGATAATATTGAATTACTTGGATGGTTTCATAAAAAAGACCTAGAAAAATTTAAAACTATTATTTTTTTTCACGGAAATGCCGGAACTTTAGAAAATAGAATTTATAAACTTAATCGTTTAAAGGACTTAGAGGTTAATTTTTTAATTATTGCCTGGAGAGGTTTTAGTGGAAATAAAGGTAAACCAACCGAAAAAGGCTTATATGAAGATGGAGAAAGTGCAGTTCAATGGATAAAAAGTTATGGTGTTAAGAGTGAAAATATTATTTTATATGGAGAATCTTTAGGCACAGGAATAGCCACTGAAATTGCCCAAAATAAAAATTTTGCTGGGGTAATTTTAGAAACACCTTTTACTTCCATGGGAGATGCTGCAAAAAAATTTTATCCATATATCCCAGTTAAATTATTATTAAGAGATAAATATGAAAATATTAAAAAGATTAAAAATATTAAATCACCAATATTAGTTATGCATGGTGAGATTGATCAGATTGTGCCTTTTTCAATGGGTCAAAAAATTTATCAAGAAGCCAATAACCCAAAGTATTCATATTTTACAAAAAATGATGACCATATGATGGAATATGATCAAAATTTAATAAATAAATTAAATTTATTTTTAAAGAGTTTAAATTAAGCCACATTCTAAACAAATATATTACAAACTTTTTTTCTAAAATTGAATTGTGAAAAAAGTTTTATTTATATTTTTATTGAATTTGTTAATTCAAAATAATTCATTTTCTAATGAAGAAAATTTTTCAGCAGATGATTTATTTTATATCGATCAAATGAATTCTCATAATAAAAATTTTGCTCTTTACTTTAAAACTAGAGAAAAAGCTATTTTAGCGAAAGGAGAAAATTCAAATTATATAAGTGATTATCCAAAAGATCTTTATATTCATAACTATGAAACTAATTCTTCTGATCCATTAATTTCATATGAATGGTTTCCCTCACAAGCAAGGCATCTGTTGCAAGAATATGACTTTCCAGTTTTTCCAGATGATTTTGCTTATTATCTTTTAAAGGATGATACAACTTTAGTTATGGTAAGTGCGATCAAGAATATTAATGCAAATTTTAAATTTGATATTCATAGTAAAAAACTTGAACTTTATCCATCAAATGGAAAACTTGATTTTATTATTTCATCAATAGCAAAAAAATGTGGTCACTTGCAGTTCGAGGAAAATTATAAATGTGGCTATTATAAACCTTTAATTTCAAGCAATTTAATTAATTAGTCTGAATAAAAGCATCTGCAAATTTTTCAGCTTCAAAAATTTGTAAATCGTCTTCTTTTTCTCCTAATCCCAAAGCAATAATGGGTAGCTTATATTTTTTTGCAACTGCTAGAAGAATACCTCCTTTGGCAGTACCATCTAGTTTGGTCATAATTATTCCTGTAATTGGTATTATCTTATTAAATTCTTCAACTTGATTTAATACATTTTGACCTGATGTGGCATCTAAAATTAAAATTACATCATGCGGTGCATTAATATCAATTTTTTTAGTTACGTTCGCAATTTTTTTATATTCTTCCATTAAATTTTTCTTATTTTGTAATCTTCCAGCAGTATCAATTAAAACCTGATCAAAGTTGTTTTTCAAAGCTTCATCTATTGCTTTGTATGCAACTGCAGCTGGGTCTGAACCTTGGGATGATTTTGTTATTTCAACTCCAACTTTATTTGCCCAATTTTCCAACTGTTCTATAGCTGCTGCCCTAAAAGTATCTGAAGCAGCAAGCATTATTTTATTGCCGTTATTTTTTAAAATTTTACTTATTTTGCCTATAGTGGTTGTCTTACCAACTCCATTGACACCTGAAATTAATGTTGCATTTAGTTTGTCTTTTTTTTTAAAAAATTCTTGGTTCTCGAGAGGTTGCATTATAGAAATGATATATTCTTTTAAGATTAAATTAACCTCATCATTAATATTTTTTTTTGGATCAATTTTTTTTTCTGAAATTATTTTTTTTATATCCTCAGCAGCTAACACTCCTACATCAGATCGAATTAAATATTCTTCAATTTGATCTAAAGTCTTATCATCAATCTCTTTTTTGATGATTATTTCTTTTAAACCAGAGGTAAATGCAGATGCGCTTTTCTTAAAACCAATTTTAAATTTGTCAAAAAATCCCATTATAATTTAATTTCAATTTCTTCAATGTTGGAAACAGGTCCTTTCATATGAATTATATCTTGTTCATCAATTAAAATAGATAAATTTCCAGAGTTAAATTGGATATCAACTTTATTTTCAGTAAAATTATTTAATTTTCCAGCCACAGCTGTTGCACAAGCAGCTGTACCACATGCTTTCGTAAGACCCGCTCCTCTTTCCCAAACTTTGACTTTAATTAAATCTTTATTAATAACTTCCGCTATAGTCACATTGCATTTTTCTGGAAAAAGCTCATGTACTTCAAATTGTGGACCAATTTTTTTAATGTCAAATTTTTCAATATCTTTAACAAAAAATATTAAATGAGGATTTCCAACATTAATTGCCATTCCACCATAAAATTCATTATTTTCTTTATCTAGAAGTTTTAAATTTAAATTTTTAGTATCAATATTTTTAGATAATGGAATTTCACTCCATCCTGTTTTAGCAATCCCAATTTGAGTGGTTACAAGATTATTACTCAATATTTCTGAACTTAAGTTGCCAGACTCTGTGGTAATTATAATTGTATTTTTATT
Source organism: Pelagibacteraceae bacterium BACL5 MAG-120820-bin39 (assembly GCA_001438335.1). GTDB lineage: Bacteria > Pseudomonadota > Alphaproteobacteria > Pelagibacterales > Pelagibacteraceae > Pelagibacter. Next base: position 2,388 of record LIBV01000039.1, on the reverse strand, counting down.
CTTCTCTTTAGATAACAAATCAGCCACACACCTAGTTCCATTTCCACAAGCTCCAGAGGGACTGCCATCAGAATTAAAAAACTCTACGGATGCATCAGTATCGCTATTATTTTTTATAATTATTAATTGATCGCAACCTATAAATTCTCTATCACAGATTTTAACTATCTGTTCATTTGAAAGATTGATTTTATTGGTTCTGTTATCAATGATGACAAAATCATTACCTAAACCATCCATTTTAAATGCTTTTATATCCATATATAGTTATTTAACTTATTTATTGACTTTTTGAACCTCTATTATAATTTGACCCCGTTTCCGCAAAAACGTTAAATTTGCGGTGTCTTTGGAAACAAAGAGATCGACACTAGTCAGCGAGGGTTCGCCCACTAGTGCGATTACTGCTGTGCGTAATAAATATGTTTGAAAACTTAACAAATAAATTCGAAGAAATTTTTTCTTCTTTAAAAAAAGCACCTTCGCTTGATGAAAAACAAGTAGATGAAGGATTGCGGGGGATAAGACAAGCTTTATTAGAGGCTGATGTTTCACTAGATGTTGCAAAAGACTTTATTGAAAAAGTAAAACCTAAGGCTTTAGGTCAAGAAATCATTAGATCTACCTCCCCAGGCGATATGATCGTCAAGATTGTTTATGATGAGCTTGTAAATCTTCTAGGTGAAAAAAATGATGAAATTAATTTAAATGCTGTTCCCCCAGTATCAATGATGTTGGTTGGACTTCAGGGCTCTGGTAAAACAACTACTACTGCAAAATTAGCCAAATACTTAGAAAATCAAAAAAAGAAAAAAGTAATGATGGTTAGTTTAGATATTTACAGACCAGCCGCTCAAGAACAATTAAAAGCACTTGGAGAACAGAGCAGTATTCTAACTCTGCCAATAATTAGTGGTCAACAGCCAATAGATATATGTCGAAGAGCCGTAAGTGCCGCTAACCTTAATGGTGCTGAAATAATATTATTTGATACTGCAGGAAGAACTCAAATAGATTTACAGATGATGAGTGAAATTAAGCAAATTGAAAGTGTTATAAACCCCACAGAAACCTTCTTAGTAGCTGACTCTTTAACTGGGCAAGTAGCAGCTTCGGTAGCAAAAGAATTTAAAAATACAGTAAATTTATCCGGAATAATTTTAACTAGAGCTGATGGTGATGCTAGAGGTGGTGCTGCAGTCAGTATGAAGTATGTGTCTCAAGTTCCAATTAAGTTTTTAGGAATCGGAGAAAAAATTGATAATTTTGAGGTATTTCACCCTGATCGAATAGCTAATAGAATTTTAGGTATGGGAGATATCGTATCTCTTGTTGAAAAAGCTGCTCAGGATCTTGGTGAAGAAAATATTAAAAAGACTGAAGAAAACTTAAAAAAAGGTGAGTTTTCTATGGAAGATTATTTAACTCAGTTAAGACAAATGAAAAAAATGGGAGGGATAGAAGGGATAATGTCATTTATGCCAGGTGTTTCAAAAATTAAATCCCAAATGGAGTCTGCTGGTATTGATGAAAGTATAATAACAAAAAATGAAGCTATTATTTTGTCTATGACAAAAAAAGAAAGAGAGAACCCAAAAATAATTAATGGTTCAAGAAAAAAAAGAATTGCTAATGGTTCAGGAACAGATTCTGCCACTATCAATAAATTGTTAAAGCAATTTAAAATGATGTCTGAGATGATGAAAAAGATGTCTAAAGGAAATCTGAAAGGTATGTCTGATAAAGGAATACCTCCAGAATTATTTAATCAACTAAAATAAATAAGGAGAGTAAATGTTAAAATTGAGGTTATCAAGAGGTGGAACAAAGAAAAGACCTGTATATAAGGTTGTAGTAGCAGATAGTCGTTTTGCAAGAGATGGAAGATTTATAGAAAAAGTAGGTTTTTTTAACCCTCTTTTGCCAAAAGATAAAAAAGAAAGAATTGGTCTTGAGGCTGAGAGAATTAAATATTGGTTAGGCCAAGGTGCACAACCAACAACTAGAGTTGCAAGAATATTGGGTGAACAAGAAATAATGCCAATGCCTGCAAATGGTAATAACCCTCAAAAAGCGATTCCTAAAAAAGATAGAAAAAAAGATGGTGAAGAAGCTCCTAAGACTGAAGCTCCAAAAGCGGCAGCACCAGCAGAAGCAGCTCCAGCAGCAGAAGCACCAGCAGAAGCAGCTCCAGCAGCAGAAGCACCAGCAGAAGCAGCTCCAACAACAGAAGCACCAGCAGAAGCAGCTCCAGCAGCAGAAGCTCCATCAGAGGAAAAATAATATAATTTTTAACTATGTGGAAAGCTCAAGTTTTTACGCTTTATCCTGAAGTTTTTCCAGGACCTCTGGATAAAGGTCTTTATGGAAAGGCCTTAACAAAAAAAC